>CAMCYG010000089.1 GCA_945883775.1 Victivallis vadensis | reverse complement strand
TGGCTGTCCTGATAGTCAGCGTGGGCATGGTTGCGCTTTTGACGGCGACCTCCCAGTGTCTGGCGATAATGAAGAACGCCAAGAATTACCAGGACGTTCTCTGGACTCTTAGCACGGCTGATGCGGAGCATATTCTTTATCCTACCAATAAGGTTGAGGAGATGGCCGTTGCTCCGGAAAATTACGGCGCTATGACATATGAGCGGGTAGTCGATGATGACGAAGATGAGGACGGTCTTTATGTCGTAAGGACGAAAGTGTCTTGGGAGTCCAGAGGTCGGAAAGCGTATGAGGAAGTGTTGAGTTATATATATATCAAACCAGATGAAAGCAAAAAGAAAACTGGCGGTACAGCAGCCGTCACCGTGCCGCCGAAATAACGGCTTCACGATGATAGAGCTTCTGCTGGCGCTGTCGATATTGGCACTGATCAGCGTGGTGTGCTTTATGACATTCAGCACAGTGCTGAATTCCTGGCGGCGTGGGACCGAGCTGGCCGACAATATGCAGCATGGCGATTTTGTGATGGATCAGCTGGTTATGGGGCTGCGTTCGGCATATTTCCCTGCGACAACTTCGGGCATGAGCGACTATGGTTTTGAACTGGAAGATTTTGGTACTGGAGAATATGGAGGCGATAAAATCAGCTGGACCAAGCTGGGTAGCGCGTTGGTCGGCAGTGATTGTCCGTTTGCGGGGAGTCCGCACAGGGTCCAATTCTATATTGACGATGATGAGGAAGGTGAGCTGTCTGTGACGGTCAAGTCCTGGCGGATACAGGGCCAGATGGAGGATTTTGATTCGGAAAAGATAAAGCCGACCTATCTTTCTCGCAGGATACGCGGATTCAACTGCCGACCTGCATTTGAAAAGGTTGAAGGTGAATATGAGTTTCTGGACGAGTGGGAACACACGAACAATCTGCCGCTTGTTGTGGAATTGACTTTATATTTCGAGCCGGTCGGCAAAAGCGACAAGCCTGTCGAGGTGAAGCGAGTGGTTCAAATACCTGTTGCTAAACCGTTTACAGCAAGTGGAGTGGCGGCTACTGGAGGAGATAATTCGCCGGCAAATACGAGGACAGGCAATCAGCGGTTAAGACGTCCGGGCGGAAGCAGGGGGCGCTATCCAGGCGATAATCGTGCAGTGCCGCCCAGCAGTGTTCCGGCGTCTGGTAGCATTTCCGGACCGGGTCAATGATGATTTAATATGAAAAAAGAAAGCAACAGACGTGGTTCGGCTCTGATTGTTGTGCTATGGGTGATAGCGCTACTTTCGATGTTTGTTGTGTCGTTTGCGTTCGATGCCAGGCTTGAGGCAGGAATCACATCCTACTGCAAAAAAAGAACCAAAGCGGATTACCTGGCTAGGTCGGGGCTGGAGGTCGCCAGAATGTTGATGTCGCGCAGTGTCGAGTACAAGACTGCAGGGCAGACCGAGAAAGAGCGGATGGAAGCGGATGTTGACGATAAATGGTTTGAGCCGGTAAAGCGGCTGTCTGATGGCCTGGCGATAATGAACTATTCAGCCAAGCTTGGCGATGGGGAGATATTGTTGACTATAGAGCCGGAGCCGGCGCGACGTAATGTCAACCTTCTTAAAGAGGATGACTGGGAGTTGATATTCAAGCAAAGCGGGGTGCCGGAGGATCTATGGCCTGTGCTTATAGAATCTTTCCTGGATTGGACCGACCAGGATACGACGCCCAGATCAGATGGCGCAGAGACAGATGATTACTATTCGCGGCTGGATTTTCCTTATAAGGCGAAGAACGGACCTCTTGATACGGTCGATGAACTTCTGCTTGTTAAAGGGTTCAACAAAACGATACTCTATGGCGGTACGTTACCTGGCAGAACAGAGCAGGATGAGGGGTTGGCTATAGCTGGTATAGATGGTCTGCTGACGACATACGGCGATGGCAAGGTCAATGTGAATGCGGCTCCTTTGAATGTCTTGATAACGTTTAAGGATGTTGACGATCTTGTGGCTGGGGCAATTATGGAGGAGCGGGAAGGTCTGAGCGGGAGTAGAACGAAGGCTAGTGACAAAAAAAAGGAAAAAACATCGTTTCTCAGCGTGGAAGATCTTTATGCCAGAATACCAGATTTGCCTCAGGGGGTAAGGGGTAGCTTTACGGTTGATTCAGCTATATTCAGGGTTACATCTGTCGGCAATCTGGGAGGGGTGAAGAAGAAGATTTGGTGTATAGTTATGTTTGCAGGGCAGCAAATGAATATTCTCAAATGGCGGGAGGAAGACTGATCTGATGGCAAAAGACTTTATTACAGCCGTAGTGTATTACAAGGACCGTGTGGAGTGGGCCTGCATCAGTCGTGAGAAAGGGATTGCGGGCAGTTCGACCAATGGTTCGTTTGTGATACCCGAGCCTGACAAAGAAGGCGAGATAAAGCGCAAGCCCATTGATGTCTCAGGGATAAAGGGTGATGTGTCTTTATGCCTGTCAGGGGAGAGCGTCCTGCTTAAGGTGCTCACTTTGCCTTCGTCGAACAATGAAGAGATCCGATCCATGGCGGAACTCCAGATAGACAAGCTTTCTCCGTTTCCTATCGAAAGTATGGTGTCGTCTTGTGAGGTTTTGCGAAAGAGTGATAACGAGGCCAGGGTGCTTTTGGCGGCGGTCCGGCAGGATATGGTCCAGCAGGCCGGTGATGCGCTGGAAAAGCTTGGTGTCAAGTCTGTGCGGGTAGATGCCACATCGCTAGGTTGGTGCGCGGTCCTCAGGAATGCAAAAATTATACCTGCAGAAGGCCGGCATGTCTTTGTGATCTTCAACGGAGAGATGCCTGAGATTATAATGTTTCAGGATGGCCTGCCGGCTCTGTTCAGGACCATAAGCGGGGTAGAGGGCATGGAGCAGGCTTTGATGGAGGACGACATCGCCAGCGAAGTCGCCAATACGCTGATGTCAGCTGAACTTGAGCTGGGAAGCGTGGATAATGTCGTGATAACATTGCTTTCGGGCGGGAATACATCGGATTCATTGGTGGATATGATCCAGGCCAGGTGTATGTGCGAAGTAGCGGTACGGTCTCTGGATGGGCTGCAGGCGCTCGCCGAAGGTGCGGCACAGCGACACTTGGCTCTTTCTCAGACTAAGGATCCTTGTATGGATCTCACGCCTGCGGCGTGGAAGGATAGAGGCGCCAGCCTTGATCTAAAAAAGAAGATAATTAATTATTCATTGGCCGCGATAGGACTATGGGTTGTTCTTGTGGGCGGTTTCGCTCTGGACTTTTTCTACCAGAAATACAGGCTTGCGAGTCTTTGCAGTGAGCGCGATGCACTTAAGCCCACTTATCTAGAGGTCAAGGAGATGCGCAATAAAGTGCTGACCATCACGCGGTACATGGAGAGAAAATATTCAGCGCTGGAATGCTTCAGGGAGATCTGCACGGTGCAGCCCGAAGGTGTGGAGCTGAACAGTTTCTCTTATAGGAAAACCGAGGAGATTAGTATCGCTGGGAATGCACAGGATGTGACGCAGGTTTATACATTCAAAGAGAAACTGGATACGGGCGGGTTTTTCAAAGAGAGTGTGTTGACCGGACCCATCAAGAATAAAGACCGCGAAGATTTCAAGATCGTTATAAAATTGGCGGCTGGGGACATCAAATGAAAGTGTCATCTCGGGAATATATACTGGGCATAGCAACGGCAATCGTCATGCTGTATGGTGCTACGGCAATAATCGCCAAGCCGAAGATAGATGTGCGCCGTGAGATCAAAGACCTGCAGGCGGAGGCCGAGTCGACCATTGAGACTTATAAGGCGCTGATGGCTGAGGAGGAGAAGTGGAGCAAGAAGTTCAGCGAGCTGCGCAGGCTTCTTCCTGAGCATCCGGCCGAAAAAAAAATGGATGTATACTGGCTGCAGGTGATGGATACGCTGGCTTCCAAGCACGCTATAACCATTACAAAGCGCCAGACAGAGGAAGAGAAGAAAGAGGGCGATGTTTATGAGCTGCCAATTGAGTGCAGGGATTGGGAAGGAAGCCTGGACGCTGTTACTCATTTCCTCTTTGAATTGCAATCCGAAGGTGCTATGCTTGATATTCGACAATTGGCAATGAAGCCTAAGGAAAACGGTACTTTAAGGGGAAGTTTCACTTTGTATTGTGCGTATACCAGGGCAAAGCAGGGAGGTCCTGCTATGGTTGCGCCGGCGGCTCCGACGCCTTGATGTGAAACGTTTGGATTATATTATGATGAGAAGATGTAATATTTTTGTTCTATTGTTGGTGTGTTTTGTCACTTCCGGGGATGCGTTATCGCAGATGGCACTGCCGCAGAATACCAATAAGCCTTCTCTGTCTTCTGCCAACAGGACTGTTCAGCCTTTCGCGGGAAGGACGATTAGGCCTGTGGCGGCAACTCAGCCTAATGCCGAGTCAGCCTCCAGGACAAATGCGGTCAACGAGCTCAAGTTTAATAATGCCACGCTTGAAATAGTTCTGAACGACTACAGCGAGAAGACAGGCAGAACTCTTATCATGGATCCCAAGGCCCCCAAGATCAATATTACGCTTAAGAGTCAGGGTTTGATGACCATGGAAGAATATCTGCAGGCGATCGAGACTATTCTGAGCATGAATGGCGTTGCGCTGGTGAAGCAGGGGGAGCGGTTTCTGAAAGTCGTGCCAGTTCAGCAGGCCCGTAAAGAGTCAATGGAAGTCCGGTCTATTGACATGCAAATCCCAGAAACGGAAAAGGATGAGCTTATAAGCCAGCTGATACAGCTCAAGCACATAGAGGCGGTTGAAATAGAGAAAGTCATAAAGCCTTTTCTTCATGATTACGGGCAGGTGCATATTTTGGAACGGACAAACAGCATTCTTATAACTGACGCTGCGGCGAATATAGCCAGAGTATTACAGGTGCTGGCACTGGTTGATCTGCCTGTTGACGCACTTGAGGAGCCTCATGTGGTTGTGATTAAATTTGCGAAGGCAACTGACATCAAGGCAAAGCTGGAGGAGATAATAGCCGACCAGGTCAAGGATCAGAAGAAATCGACAGTGCCTCGATCCAAAGATTCTGGTGCACCGGGTTATGTTCCGGCTGCTGCTGCCAACGTGATATCGCCGCCGGGCGTAATGAGGCCGCCGCGTCCTGCAGCGGCCGATGCAGCGGCCGCTGCTTCTACAGCAGGAGCGTCGGTGGAATTGGTGTCTGAGGCGGAGAAGGGAATGATCAAAGGTCCTGTAAAGATCATTGCCGATGAGCGCACAAATATTCTGATAATCCTGACCCGTCCTGAGAATATGAAGTTCTTTGATAAGATAATACAGGTTCTGGATGTGGATCGGCAGCCGGATATAACAGTGAAAATAGTACGGCTGGAGTATGCTATGGCGGATGCCGTGGCCGAGACGATCAATACTCTAATAGGTGGCACTGCGGCTGCCAAAGAAAAAGATGCGACTGCCAAGCCGGGCGCAAGTTCGTCCGCGGCAGGTGCTGATGCTACCCGCAGCTCGGCGTTGCAGCAATATCTTTCGAAACTGAGCGGCGGCCCGGCGACCGCAGTCGCGGGCAAATCAAAAATAGGGGAACTGGCGGCGGCCAACATAAAGATATTGCCAGACAAGAGGACCAATGCCCTGTTGATAATGGCTAGCAAGGGGGATCTTGAGACAATAGAGGAAATCATAAAGAACATGGATATGCAGCTATCGCAGGTGTTGATAGAGTCTGTGATGTTGCAGGTCAATCTTGATGATACGCTCCAGTCCGGAATGCACTGGATACAGAAGGCGCTGATAGTGCAGGACCAGGGCGCGAATGGAATCATGCAGCCGATAGGTGCTGTAGCCGGTACAATGGGAGGTGGCTCAGCATCCGTCGCTTCATCGCTGGGTATGACTGCTTTGGGGCCGTGGTCGGAAGTGGGCGGTCTGAATATGTATTTTACACATTTCGGGCTTAACTTAGATGCCATATTGAAACTGGTGAAAACCAATTCAAAGAGCAAAATCTTGGGTACTCCTGTGGTCGTTACGACTGATAATACCAAGGCGAGCATATCATCCAGTCAGCAAAGATATTTTCTCAAGGGAAGCACTGTGGACCAGTTTGGCAGTGTCCGTCCTGAGACGGAAATGAAAGATATCGGACTTCAGTTGGATGTTACCCCTCACATAAATAACAAGCGTAATGTGATGATGGATATTGTGCAGACGGTCAGCGATGTTTCAGGAACGCAGAAGGTTAACAACGAAGATTGGCCGATCACAAAGAAAACCAGCTTTACGTCGACAATAACAGTAAGGGACAAAGAGACGATTATTCTTGGCGGTTTGGTGAGCAAGCAGACCACTGATACGAAGTCGGGTCTTCCCATCCTCAGCAGTATTCCTTTGCTTGGAAGGTTATTCAGCTCTCAGCTTGATACCGACGTGAAATCAGAGATGTTGGCCTTCATCACGCCGTATGTTCTTGAGTCTGCTGAAGAGATATATACTGAGACTAAGCGGAGAAAAGATACACTTTCTATGAATGGAATATGGGAGCAGGGTTTTTCCGCGAGTAAGATAGCCGACAAGACCAGGTCACAGGTGCGAGCTGAGGAGAAGGCTGCCAGCGAAGCGGAGAAGGCCGCCCGACGGGCGGAGAAAGCAGCACAGGAGGCCGAAAAAGAGCGTTTGAAGGCATTGGAAATACAGAGACAATTGCAGAGACCCCGAGCGGATAACGCGGCTGAACCAGTGCCGCATCTCCAGGGGCAGAAGGACGGGGGGGCGGCGGATGCTGGTGCTGTTTCTGAAAAGAAATAAACTTAGTTGACTTTATTCTCTCACTTGTTTACATTTCCCAGTCTTTGTTAACTGTATAGGAAGTTATTAATGAAAACATATTTACCCAAAAAGATGGATGATAATAAAAGGGCATGGGTCCTTGTCGACGCAACGGATCAGCCGGTTGGCCGCCTTGCGGTTAAGTTGGCCAACATGCTCAGAGGTAAGGATAAACCAATATATACCCCGCAGGTCGATATGGGTGATTTTGTTGTTGTTATCAATGCAGCCAAGGTCAAGCTTACAGGCAATAAGGAAACGCAGAAGGAATATAAGACCTATAGCGGGTTCCGTGATGGTCTGAAGCTGATAAAGGCTAAAGATATGAGGGTGAAGCATCCTGATCAGATGGTAACGCTTGCTGTCAGGCGCATGCTGCCCAAGAACAGGCTTAGCGCAACTACTTTCAAACGTCTTAAGGTTTATGCAGGTGCTGAACATCCGCACACGGTGCAGAAGCCTATAAAGGTCGCGTAACTAATATGCTGCAGGACCGCAGCAGGGAGTCCAAATGGTCGAGAAAAATACGATTAGTGCATCAGGTCGCAGAAAGACGTCGGTAGCGCACGTCAAGCTTGTGCCAGGTACTGGCAAGTGGAAACTTAACAAGCGGGAATTGACGGCCTATATACCTTCTGAAGCTTTGCGTAATTATATACAGCAGCCGCTGAAGCTTACTAATACGCTTGGAAAGTATGATGTCATAGCTTCCCTTAACGGGGGAGGGATATCAGGACAGTCAGGCGCTCTTCGGCATGCGCTTGCCAGGGCATTGATTGTTGCAGATGCTAGCCTGCGTGAGGTCTTGAAGGCAAGTGGATGTCTTACCCGCGATGCCAGGATGAAGGAGCGTCAGAAGGCCGGTCAGCCGGGTGCCAGGAAGCGCTTCCAGTTCAGCAAACGTTAAGCCGTTCAACGAAAACTTCAAAGGACGCATCGCAAGATGCGTCCTTTTTTTTGTTACCTATTCAACTTCGCCCACGTGAATGTCTTGTAATCGCTGTGGAAGGTGTAATGGAAATACGGGTTCTTGTGTCTTATGTCGTTTGGGTTGCTATCGGAATGTGTATATTGAACTGAGTGCCTTTGTTTGGCTCGCTGTCTACATGGATGTGGCCATTGTGCATTTGGACTATTCTGTACACGGTGGGGAGGCCCAGTCCGATGTTCTGCTGATCCTTTTTTGTAGTAAAGAAAGGCTCGAATATGTGTGTGAGTTGCTCCTTGGTCATGCCTTCCCCTGAGTCGGAAACTCTTAATGTGACAAAATTACCAAAGTGTCTATCTCTCTCGTGCGTTGCCGCCTGAAGCTCCATACTCTCGGCAAAGGTAAAGTGCGTTTGATTTGTTTCGACGGTAAGCCGTCCACCATTAGGCATTGCTTCGACAGCGTTTATTGCTATATGCACCAGTGCCTGTTCAATCTGCACTGGATCGACTTTTGCCTTGATCCCAGGTGCGTTCAGCTTGAATTCCAGCGTGACGTCCTTGCCCAGTGTTCTTTGAAGAATGTCTTCAAGGCTGGAGATAATCTTGTCGAAAGGCAATGTTTTGAGTGTAAGCTTTGCCGGATGAGCAAAAGCCATCAGGTCTGCTGTCAGAGATGAGATTCTGTTGGATGCTTCAATGATGTTGTCGACCATGCTGTTAACTATTGGCTTGTCCTTTGTGTTGTCCTTTATGTACTGAATGGAACCTAGTATGACTACTAGTTTATTTGTGACGTCGTGTGCCACTTTGTGGGCAAATTGGCCAATGGCAGCCATTTTCTGGGACTGTCTGGCCTGGCTTTCCAGAAGTATCTCATTTGTCACGTCTCGCTTGACGTTTACGTAGGCAATCAGCTCCTTGTTTTCATTGTAAACAGGGGAAATGACGGCTTTTTCCTCGAAAAGCGTTCCATCCTTTTTCTTGTTCGTGAACTGGCCGCGCCATGTTTCGCCCTGCTTAAGAGTTTCCCAGGCTTTGGCATAGAATTCGTCTGAATGCTTTCCGCTTTGGAATATCTTCGGGCTGTGTCCTATGAGTTCGCTTTTTGTGTAGCCGGTCATTCTCTCACAATGCGGATTAACGTATGTGATTATGCCTTTACTGTTAGTAATGACGATCGACTCTGCCGCCTGGTCCACAGCTGCGGCCAGTTCCTTTATGTTCTCAATGTTTTTTTTAAGCGTTTTCTGGGAAATGATAAACGTATTGGTCAGCGAGTATGACATCACAATTACTATGACCATGAATGCAAACTCCACGACATAAACGAACTCATAGACACCGGCACCAACGGCGACATCGTTGATTGTGCCCAGCGAGAATATCAGCATGCCTATCAATACCGAATAGGTGCCTTTTTTTCTGTTCGATGCGTAGAAGGTGAAGAGAGAGTTTATGAGATAGTATGACACAAGCAGAGATGCAGAGTAAGCCAGCAAAACAGGAAATGTGACTTCAACTTCGTTGTAGGTCGCCACGAGATTGCCCAGTATGTTGATGTTTTTAGGGGATGGAATGTCTGTTGTCAGGAATTGCGGGTTTGCGATGCTGGCGACTGAGAAAATGCCAAAGAAAATATATACGAAATAATCAATTATTTTGTTCTTTCGGTCGATGAAGTCGGAGACGAATTTCACGCTAAAAATGCAGATGAGGCCTAGTGCTATCAATTGTCTATGCTGCCAAACTGCGCCGGCAAGGCAGGTTTCAGCTGAATACAAATGAGAGCAGAAGATATCGTAGACCGATATTGATATGCATAACATAGAGAATGAGAGGTACTCTTTGTGTTCACGCGTCTTCGCGTGAAACCAAAAATAATAGATTCCCATGTAAAGAGAAATTCCTGCCATCAATAACGCAGCTACAGACCAATAATTCATTCAGCCATTCCTCCGAAAATAGACAGTAAACTTACTCTATTGCATAAAATAGTTCCACAACGAATTTATAGGATTTGGCCCTCCGATTGGTGCGGCTCAATCAGCAGGTCCAGTCGGGGCCTTTTGGTAGAGGCGGAAGGCTTCGGCCCCTGCAGGAAATATAATCCGGGGATGGCAGGGTGAATCGCATTGCTCTCAATCTAAGGATTAGGTCTATTTTGTCCCGCTGTAGATGCGCACGGCGCCTAAGGTCAATTTTTCACTGCTGATATCATGGAAGCCCGCAGTCCGGACCATTTCTTCGAACGCTTTTGGCGGGGGGAAGGTTCTAATTGAATCAGTAAGATAAGCATAAGCATGGTATTTGGAGAAGAGTCCTCCTGCTGCAGGAATCAGGAGGCGAGTAAACAGCTTGTAGAGCATTAACGCTATAGGGTTATCAGGGAGCGCCAGTTCGAGAATGACGCATCTGCCTCCCGGTCTTATTACCCTGTGCCATTCCGAAAGCGCTTTTTGTCTATCGCAGATGTTGCGTATGACAAATCCACTGATTACTCCGTCAACTGTCGAATCCTTGCAAGGCAGGATCGTGGCATCGCCTAGTATAAATGTCGCTGAATGTCCGGCGCTGAGTGCGGCAATTTTCGCTTTGCCCTTGGCAAGCATGGTCTCTGAATGATCGATCCCTGTAACCGTCACTTGGCCTGGGGCTAGGCGTTGCAGGATCTCAATACACAGATTGCCGGTTCCGCATCCAGCGTCGATGTATTCGCATCCGCCTGCAATGTGAAGGTGGTCAACTGCTCTTCGCCGCCATTTCCGGTCCAGTCCCGCTG
>CAMCYG010000088.1 GCA_945883775.1 Victivallis vadensis | reverse complement strand
ATCCTGGGATTGCCGGAAATCGACGCCTTCAGATCGGTTCCGCACACCGCACACGCATCCACCTTTACAAGGATTTCACCTTTGCCGCATACCGGCATCGGGATCTCCACCTTGCGGATATCGCCCGGCGCATGATAGACAACCGCCCGTGTCGTATTAGTATTTTCCATCGGCCTGCGCTCCATCAAGTACCGCTTCAGTTGAGGCCACACCAAGCCTTGTGCAACCCTGGTTGAGATAACCCACTGCGGTTTCCCAGTTCCGTATTCCGCCGGACGCCTTGACGCCCATCGTCTTGCCTACGGTCTTCACCATGATCTCGATAGCTTCGGGAGTTGCCGGCCCATCGCCAAACCCTGTCGACGTCTTCACAAAATCCGCGCCCGCCGCTTCCGCTATAGTGCAGGCCTTGGCAATCTGCTCCTTGCTCAGGTAACAGGTCTCCATAATCACCTTGACCAGCACCTTGGCCTTCTTCGCCTCGGCCACGACCGCCTCAATATCCTTCTGAACCGTGGCATAGTTGCCGGCAAGGAACTGACCGATATTCATGACCATATCGATTTCCTTCGCGCCATCCTGAATCGCCAGCCTTGACTCAAAAGCCTTCGCCTCAGCGCAGTTGCTTCCGTGAGGGAAACCCACGACAACCGACACATCAACACTTGACCCCTTCAGCTGCTTCGCCGCCAGCGCCACATCGCAGGGCCGCACACACATGCTCTTAACCCCGCGCTTGATACACATCGCCGCATTCTTGATGACATCCTGCTCGGTCTGAACCGGCTTCAAAACCGCATGATCAATCGTCTCCGCAACTTCCTTGACTGTATAGTTCTTCATTTCTCTCCTGATTTCGTTTTAAACACTCTATCTATTTGTACTTCAATTGACTCTTCGCGTGCTCTTCTCAATGCATTTCCCTGCCGCCGGTGATATTAATCGCCTGGCCCGTCATGTAGTCCGCGCCTTCCGACCCGAGGAAACTCGTTACCGCCACAACATCCTTGATCGCGGCAAGCCTCTTGAGCGGGATCTTCTCCGAAAACTTCTTCACAACTTCCTCACGCGGCAGATTCAGATTCTGGATATAGCCCGCCGAAACATTGCTCCAGACGCCCGTGTTCTCAGTGATGCCGGGACACACGCAGTTGACGTTGATCTTAAAGTCCGCCAGTTCGTACGCCAGCGCCTGGGTAAGCCCGATTATCGCCGCCTTCGCCGCTGAATAATGACACATCAACGCAGAACCAGTCTTGCCGGATTTAGACGAAAAGTTGATAATTTTGCCATACTTGTTCTGCTTCATCATCGGCACTACATGCTTTATCAGAAGGAACGACCCACGGCAGTTCACCGCGAACATCTTGTCCCACGCTTCAACCGTCAAATCCTCGACCTTGCCCTGCCCCACAATACCGGCGACATTCACAAGGATATCCACCTTGCCGTCAAAAGCCTTCTTCGCCGCGTCAACGATCTTGATGACTTCGCTTTCCGTCGCAATATCTCCAGCCAGCCCCTGGCACGGCCCGATCTTCTGAAGGTCATTCACGGCCGCCTCCACCCCAGCCGGTGCAATATCTGTGATAAAAACCTTCCCGCCGTTTGCGCAGAAATCCTGGGCTATAGCCTTGCCTATCGCACCAGCCGCACCCGTAACCAACACCGTCTTTCCCTTGAAACTGATTTCCATTTTCTTCTACTCCTCTGTTAATATGGGACTGAATAATTTCAATCCACTACTTTTTTATCGTTAACCGGCTTAACTCCTGAATTCTGGATTCTGAATCCTGAATTCTGTGCGAGTGCAAAATTTTGCAATCGCCCCCCCCACTATACCGCCACTACGGAAAGCCCGCTCTCCTTCAACAAATCCATTTCTTTGCCGGGAAGATTATTGTCCGTGATGATCAGATCCATCCTGTTAATAGGAACAATCAGAGCAAATCCAGCACGGCCATATTTTGATGAATCAGCAAGCAGCACCAGCCGCTCAGAATGTTCCGCCATCTTGCGCCCGACCTCCGCCGTCTCCAGCAGGTCTGACGTTACACCCGTCTTAAGCGAAAAACCATCCGCGCCGAGAAACGCCGTCTTCACATGAAACTGATCAAGGTTTTTTAAAGCCAGCGCTCCAACGATCCCCTCCGCCGAAGGCCTGAACTCACCACCGACCAGAGTGACATGCAGAGAAGGATTTATTCTGGCATACGGGAAGATGAGCGTTGAATTCGTAACAATGTGGATATCGCGCTTGCCCAGCAGGTGCTTCGCCATCAGGACTGCCGTAGTCCCGGCAATGATCATGATCTTGTCACCATCATTCACCTGATCAGCTGCCGCCTTCGCAATGCGATGCTTCTCCTCCATCATTTTCGCCTGTCGCTCCACGATACTCTGATGAAATGCAGGCAATGCCCCGCCATGCGTGCGGACAATCAACCCCTCCTCCACAAGCGAATTCAGATCATTCCGAATGGTAACAACCGACACCTCCAGCAGATTGCTTATCTTCGAAACAGGAATATCCCCGCCCTCCACCAAAAGCTCAATTATCTTCCTTCTTCTTTCGCTTACATTCATTATTTCCTTCCCTACGCTTTCTTTTGTCTTTCGTATTGGTATCATAACGGTATACTGAATAGCAAGTGAAAATACAAGAATAAAGGGGACCTTTGTCACAGTACAAAATGGAATTTTGAAAGTCACAGGACAGAACAAAGGGGGCTTCAGCTTATTGCTGATGAAGCAGCAATAAATCAGATTGAGTAGTTTGTTGTCATAGATTATACTAACTGCAAGTTTTGAGACACGCATATGTCTGATAATCCTGTAAAAAAAGGAAAAGAGCCTGCTGCTTCTGCTCCTAAAGAAGAGACTCAGCAGGGAGAGCTTGTGCTGGCACGCCACGCCTATCCGGTTCAGCTTTCCATTATTCCGCTTGATAACAGACCGGTCTTCCCGAAGATGGCAATCCCCATGGTCATCGAGGACAAGCATCTGAGGGAAATGATTTTGAAGCTGAAGAAGGATGAGCCAAAGTTTGTAGGATTGGTTTTGCGCAAGAATATTGACGAAAAGCAGGCCACCGGCAATGTCACGTTAAAGGGAACGGATCTGCACAAGGTGGGTTGTGTAGCCGAAATCCTGCAGGTAGCTCAACTGGCTCCGGATACAGCCGTTCATATTCTTGTCAATGTGCTTGAGCGTATCGTAATAGATTATTTCGTAGAGGAAGAGCCTATTATAGTGGCGCATGTGAATTATCAGTGCGAGACGGAAATGTCAGTGAACGAAGAGCTGAAGGCCTATTCGCTCGCAATTATTCAAGGAATCAAGGAGCTGGTTCAGCTCAACCCCCTGCACAAAGAAGAACTGAACCTATTTATGACAAGGTCCAGCCTGGCGGAACCGGGCCGTCTTGCAGATTTCTCAGCGGCTATGACCACTGCAGAAGGGCGCGAATTGCAAGAGGTGCTGGCAACTTTCAGCATCAGAGCTCGCATAAAGAAAGTACTGCACCTGCTTAAGAAGGAAGCTGATATCTGGCGGATAAAAGACAAGATCAGCAAGCAGATAGACCAGAAGGTGAACAAACAGCAGAGGGATTATTTCCTGCATGAACAGCTCAAGGCTATCAAGAAAGAGCTTGGCCTGAGCAAGGAGGGAAAGGAGGCTGAGCTTGAACGGTTTGAGGAGCGCATCAAGAAGCTCAAGCTTACTCCTGAGGCGGAGGAGCGCATCAAGGAGGAGATGGAGAAGCTGAAGCTTATAGAGCAGGCTTCACCGGAATTTAATGTTTCGAGGACATACCTGGACTGGCTGACTATTCTGCCCTGGGGCATATTCTCAAAAGACAGTTACGACATTGCAAAGGCATCACGAATACTGGACAAGGATCATTACAGTCTAAATGATGTCAAGGACAGGATCCTTGAATTCCTGGCAGTCGGTATGTTGAAGGGGAATGTATCAGGATCGATACTGTGTTTCGTTGGTCCGCCCGGCGTCGGCAAGACCTCCATAGGTCAGTCCATCGCGCGTAGCATAGGCAGGAACTTCTACCGATTCTCTGTCGGCGGTATAAAGGACGAAGCCGAGATAAAAGGGCATCGACGCACTTACATCGGCGCGCTACCTGGCAAGTTTCTTCAGGCTATCAAGGTGTGTAAGACGGCTAATCCGGTGATAATGCTCGATGAGATCGATAAGATAGGTGCCAGCTATCAGGGTGACCCCGCATCAGCGCTTCTTGAAGTGCTGGATCCTGAGCAGAATAGGGAATTTCTCGATCATTACCTGGATGTACGGTTCGACCTCTCGAACGTGTTCTTTATATGTACGGCAAATCAGCTCGACACGATACCACGTCCTCTACTTGACAGGATGGAAGTCATAAAGTTGGCTGGCTATATCATGCAAGAGAAGATGGCAATCGCAAAGAAGTTCATCATACCCAAACAGCTCAAAGAACATGGGGTCTCGAAGAAGCAGTTCTCCATGACGGACCGCGCATTGAAGGGGATGATCGAGGGCTATTCCAGAGAGGCCGGAGTAAGAAGCCTGGAGAACAACATAAAGAAGCTCATCAGGAAATGCGTTAAACGTATTGTGGAAAAGAAGACGCGGGCTGTAAATGTGGATGTTTCTGATCTCGAAAAAATGCTGGGCAAACCCATATTTACGGACGAGAACTATTTCAAAAAGTCAATGTCGGGCGTGGTCATGGGTCTGGCATGGACCAGCATGGGTGGCGATACGCTGTTCATAGAGGCGACAAAAGTAGAGACAGGCAAGGCAGGATTCAAACAGACAGGTCAGCTCGGCAATGTGATGGTCGAGAGTTCCGAGATAGCCTATACATACATCCGGTCTTTTGTAGATTCCGACCATAAATTGCGAGATTTCTTCAGAAGGAATTCCATTCACCTGCATGTGCCTGCTGGTGCCACGCCCAAGGACGGTCCTTCAGCCGGAGTTACTATGGCAACAGCGCTTTACTCCCTGGCTATTGGCAAACCTGTGCAGAAGAAAATAGCAATGACCGGTGAGCTCTCGCTTACCGGGGTCGTTATGCCTATTGGCGGGGTTAAGGAAAAGACTATTGCGGCGAAAAGAGCCAAGGTAACCAACCTGATTTTCCCTGCAGGAAATAAGAAAGATTACGATGAACTGCCCGATCACATCAAAAAAGGCATCAAGCCATACTTCGTAAAAGTTTTCAGCGACATCATTCCCATCTGTTTCAAAACACATGCTTGGCAGAGCGTAAAGAAACCGTATTCAAGATAGAGCCTTTAAAATGAAACTCAATCCTAGAGTCAAGAAAGCGTCAGCGGAAGAAGGCCACACACTGCATCTTGTCTTCACCAACGGCGAAGAGAAATTATTCGATGTCAGCCCTCTCCTTGATCAGGGAATATTTCGCGAACTCCGCAATGATTCTGTTTTTAAGTCAGTTAAGGTCAGCCATGGATCAGTACAGTGGGCAGAAGGACAGGATATCTGTCCCGATACTCTTTACGAGGACAGCATATCGATGAAACATGCCTCGGTTGCAGAATCCCGAATCAAATACTCCAGCAAACGTAAACTGCCCAGCACAAGAAGGTAATAGCTGACTGACGAAACATATTCCCTGCCACGTATCACAAGAAAGCCTTCGCACCCGCATGACCGAGAAACTTCAACATGGAATCAGCACACAGAAATGATTCTATGTGTTAACAGTCATTTCCTGATCTGTCCAGCCTTGGCAAGCGACTTGGCCTCGACGCTCTGTACCTCGGCAAAGCCCTGAGAGCTTATAGGATTAAGACCTTTGCTTTCTTCCATCGAGGAGTCAGCCTCATTATACAGAGAAGCCTTACATCCGGTCAGACTGTGGAAATACATGTTGCCCTTGTACATGCCGACCTTGACAGTACCGCTTGCATGCTTTGCCAACACATCGATTGCCGACATCGCAGCAGTAGTTACCGGATCAAAATACCTGCCATCATATACCTGTCTGGCCACTATCCCGGAAAGATGCTGGAACAGCTCAGTAGATCTCCTGTCCATTGTTGCGTAATAGACCTGCCTCAGACAATAGGCCAGAAGCTCCATACCTGGCGCCTCGTAAACGCCCCTGCTCTTTGTGCCGATTATCCTGTTCTCAAGCGCATTCTTTATGCCGATCCCGTTCCTGCCGGCGATCTTGTTGGCTTCCTGCATGATCTTCAGGGCATTTAACTTCCGGCCTTTCAGGCTGACTGCATAGCCTTTCACGAAGGTAACTTCAAACTCCTCGATCTTATTCGGCGCTTCATGCGGCCATACACCTATCTGCGGCTTCACTATCGTACTGGGCGTCTCAATGCTTTCCAGATCCTCTGCCTCATAGGAGATGCCTGCCAGATTAGCATCTGTAGAATATCTTTTCTTGGGCCCTACTTCAGCTTCAATACCGGCACTTTGCAGAAACTCGACCATCTGCTTCCTGCCTGAGAATTCTTTCAAGAGAGCCTTGTCGCGCCATGGCGCATATACATTCATCTTGGGCTCAAATACGTTCGTATACCGCTCAAAACGCATCTGGTCATTACCGCGGCCCGTAGCGCCATGCGCAAGCACGGTGCAACCCTTCTTGCGCATTTCAGGAAGAAGGCCCTTGACTGTTACCGCCCTGGCAATACCAGTGGAATTCCAATACCCGCCGTCGTACATGGCCTGACATCTGATCATATCGAAACACGCCTGCGCCATCTCATCCTTGAGATCTACAATGACCACCGAAGCGCCGCAGGGTTTCATCTTCTTAGCGACATCTCTGATGTCCTTCTCGTCGGGCTGCGCAAGATCTGCTGTAAAGCAAACAACATCGATACCGAGATCAACGAACTTCTTTGTAACCGTCTTGCTGTCAAGTCCACCCGACACGCAGATGCCGACTTTTTCTTTCTTGAGCTCTTCAATATTCATGTTGATCACTCCAACGATAATAGTCTCTGTTCTTAAATGCAGCACCGGTGTCCACACCGGCATTGACAATGCTGAAGACCACGGTGAGACACCGGGACTACATTTCTATTCGCCTTATTCTTTCCCGATGAGACACCGGGACTACATTCTCAGAGGAGCATAGCGGCAAGCATTTAAGCACAAAATAAGATTTTTGACAAAATGAACAAAATTAACAAAATATTTACTCCGCTTACTGTGTATTAAGTTAATTCTGTCGAAATCTTATTTACGGCACCTATTCCTGAACCACTACTCTGCGCTTTCCTCTTTCTCGATGCCGTGCCATTGAGCCATTGCATCATCCATTATATCCAGCGCCTCTTCGATCTCATTATCTTTGACATTCAGCGGCGGCAGGAATCTGATGACATTCTCAGCCGTTGCCAAAGCCAGCAAGCCCATTCCCGCCATGATATCCACAACCTCCTTTGCAGGAGCGTCCAGAACTACGCCTAACATCATTCCCATTCCTCTGACTTCTTTGACGTGCTCATATGTCTCAATCATCGCCTCAAGGCCTTCCTTGAACAATTCGCCTGATCTGCCAGCTGCTTCGCAAAGTTTTTCCTCTTCGATAACTGCAATCGTCGCCAAAGCCGCCTCGCACGCAAGCGGGGTCCCGCCGAATGTACTGGCGTGATTACCCGGCTTGAATATATCAGACAGTTTAGGACTCGCCACCACTGCGCCGATCGGATATCCGCTGCCCAACCCCTTGGCAAGCGAGAAAGCATCTGGCTCTATACCGTAGTTCTGAAAACCGAACCATTTGCCGGTTCTGCCCATTCCGCACTGCACCTCGTCGCAAAGCATGAGCAGTTTCTTCTCATCACAAAGCTTCCTGATGCCGGTCATGAATTCTTTTGTGGCAGGAATAATTCCGCCCTCGCCCTGAACAGCCTCGACCAGGATTGCCGCAGTTTTGTCTGTTATCTGCGCTTTTACTGATTCCAAATCATTGAACTCAGCGTAACTGAACCCCTCAGGCATTGGCTCGAACCCCTTCTGAATCTTGGTCTGTCCGGTGGCTGCCGCTGTTGCAAGCGTACGACCATGGAACGAGCTCTTCATTGTGATTACATGATATTTACCAGCATCATGGCCCCAAAGACGAGCCAGCTTGATCAAGCCCTCGTTTGCTTCAGCGCCTGAATTGCAGAAGAAGCATTTACCATTCATCGAAAGCTCCGACAGCTTCTGCGCAAGCTTTGGCTGACTCTCATTGAAATACAGATTGGAGCAGTGCGTCAGCTTCTCAACCTGAGTCTTGATTGCGGCCACGACCTTGGGATGCGAATGCCCGACATTTAAGACCGATATCCCTGCCACAAAGTCCAGATAGACACCGCCATCTATATCCCAAACCTTTGATCCCTTGCCCTTGACCATAACCCTCTTCTGGGCATAAGTGTTCATTACATACTTTTTATACATCTCGGTCACTTGTTCAGTCTTGCTCATTTCTTAATATCTCCGTTCCCACGCCTTTGTCCGTGAATATCTCTAGAAGAAGCGAATGAGGCATCCGCCCGTCTATAATATGAATTTTCTTCACACCAGCATCAAGTGCCTCAAGCATACTCTCGACCTTCGGGAGCATGCCGCCCTTGATGATACCTTTATCCTTAAGCTCGCTAATCTGGCTGGCCTTTATCGTAGTGATGATGGTCTCCGGATCTTCCGGATTCCTCATCAAGCCCGGCACATCGGTCAGAAACGCAAGTTTCCACACCTTAAGCGCCTTTGCGACTGCCGCGGCCGCCGTATCCGCATTAATATTGTATATCTTGCCGTCCGGCCCCGTGCCAAGTGGATATATTACAGGAATGATGCCGGCAGCAATCAACGGCATAATCAAATCCGTATCCACACTCACAGGTTCGCCGACAAAACCCCAATCAAGTAATTCTCCGGTCTTTTCGTCTTTCTCCACCTTCTTCTCAACCCTGAACACCAATTCTCCAGGCAGAGTCTTTGCAGTAGCACCAAGTTCTGTCAAACGTTTTACAATGTCATAATTGACGTCTTCTTTGATCACCTGCTCTACGACCTTGATCGACTTCTCACACGTAACCCTAAAACCGTTCAGGAACTTCGACTGAATTCCAGCCTCCTGCATCTTGCGGGAGATGGACTTCCCTCCGCCATGCACAAGCACAGGCAACATCCCTACACATTCCATGAAAGTAACATCCTCAAGCATCCCCTGCAGATGCTCCTTGTTCTCCATGGCACTGCCACCCGCCTTGACGACAATCACCTTATTCCTAAACTTCTGAATATAGGGCATCGCCTCAATCAGCACATCAGCTTTTTTAATCAATTCCTGCATTAAACAATCCTTCTATGTCATGTACTCTGAGTTAATACGCACATACTCCTGACTGCAGTCACAGGTATAAACAGTTTCAGTTGCCTTGCCACATTTCAGGTCTATGACGATCTCAAAGCTTCTCTGCCGGTACACCTTCTCGATGTCTTCCAGGGAGACATCTGCGGCCCTGCAACCGTTCTTTACGACCCTCCGTCCATCAAAATATATATCGGTCTTCTCTGTTACCATGCTCGCTCCTGAATAGCCAACCGCGTCGATTATCCGGCCCCAGTTAGGATCACAGCCAAACCAGCTGGTCTTGACAAGCAAGGAATTAGCAACAGCTCTGACGGCTTTCTTTGCCTCCTGCACGTTCCGCGCATTCTTGGCGGTAACGGTCACAAATTTGGTCGCGCCCTCACCATCCGTCACTATCATCTTCGCCAGCACAAGCGAGACATACTTGACCGCATAAACAAACACCGGCCAATCCTTATGAGCCGAAGACAGTGTCTGACTGCCCGACGCACCATTTGCCAAAATGAAAACAGTGTCATTACAGCTCTGATCACCATCAATAGAGATGCGATTAAAACTCTCCGCAACCGCTTCCTTCAAGCATGCATCAAGCGCAGATCTAGAAACGTTAGCGT
Organism: Victivallis vadensis; assembly: GCA_945883775.1. Taxonomy (GTDB): domain Bacteria; phylum Verrucomicrobiota; class Kiritimatiellia; order UBA8416; family CAMCYG01; genus CAMCYG01. The sequence goes on along the minus strand of CAMCYG010000088.1, from coordinate 997 downwards.
CAGTTGTGATGAAAGACAACATTGTCGCCATATTCGGCTCGATCATCCCGGCACCTTTAGCAATACCGGCTATCCTGACATTAACCCCGCCAGCTTTAATCTCGATAGACACCTGTTTATCCTTCGTGTCAGTTGTCATAATAGCTTTGGCCGTCAGGTCGCCATTCGCAGGCGAAAGCGATTTTGCACACAGATCAATACCCTTCCTGATCTTGTCCATTGGCATCTTTATCCCGATTGTCCCGGTTGAACATACATACACCGTATTGGCAGGCACTTTCCGACCGAGGGGAAGCGTCAACGCCTCTGCAGAGACTGAGGCCATTTCAAGCGCATCTTTTGCTCCTTGTGGCCCAACGCATGCGTTGGCACAGCCGCTATTGATAACCACGGCATTAGCAACCCCGCTCTTAATGATTCGCCGGCAATACTTTACATGTTCGCCCTGCACCTTATTAGACGTGAACACACCGGCAATGACCGCTGGTTTTGCGCTGGCCAGTATAGCCATATCCAACCGCGATTTCTTAATTCCTGCGTGCACACCAGCCGACACAAAACCTTTCGGCGCCGTTATACCACCTTTAATCTGCTTAATATAAATCTTCATTTGTCTCCGTAAAAAAACGGGTTACAATATCGGAAATAAGAAACAAAAAGTCGATATAATTGTGCAGTTAGAGAATTCATTGGACACCTGGCCGACGGGATAATACGAATACGAAATAGCCGATGCAGGCGCACCAAAACCGCTGACCTGAATGTTAGTTGCCTGATTGAGTCCATAATAGAAATTAGAAACAGCGCCTGATTCGTTACTTATCCCCTTCAGTAGCCCATTCTTATAATAGCTCAGCATGTTAGTGGTGCCAGGATAATCAATCCCTGATACCAGTCCGTCAGTATTGTATCTATTGCTGACCACTGTGCCATCGAAGCGAGTAATGTTTCTTACCATTGAGCCCAAGCCATAGACCACGCTCATCGTCTGACGTTC
>CAMCYG010000087.1 GCA_945883775.1 Victivallis vadensis | reverse complement strand
AAATTGGCCCTGCCAATTTACACGCCCAGGATTCTGTTGCCTTCGTCAAGGAATATGCCCTGCAGGTTCATTCTCAACGATTCTGGATTTGTGGCAGACTTCATCCCTTCTTTTTCAGTAATGAGGCCGGTTTTAATCAGGTTGTACATTGCCTGATTGAAACTCTGCATGCCGTCTTCCTTGCCTGTCTCAATAGCGGCGCCAAGCACATCGACCATGTTCTTCTCTAGAAGTTTTTTTACAGTAGATGTGTTGATCAGTATTTCCACGGCCGGAACAACTCCGCCATGCGTGGATGGAATAAGCCGTTGGCATATAGCAGCGTGCATGTTGCCGGCCAGTGCCAGCCTGATCTGATCCTGCTCTTCGGCGGGGAACACATCCAGCATTCGAGGGACGGCAAGACTTGCCGAACCGGCATGCAGGGTGGAAAGGACAAGATGGCCTGTCTCTGCGGCGAGGAGCGCGGTCCTTATACTTGTTCTGTCTCTCATTTCGCCGATCAATATGACATCAGGATCCTGTCGCATCATATGCTTGAGTGCGTTCTGGAAGCTGAGAGTGTCCAGTCCCACCTCGCGCTGGCTGATCACAGACTGGTCATCAACAAACATATATTCGATAGGGTCCTCAACGGTTATGATCCTGCGCCTGGAGGTCCTGTTGATCTCGCCTATAAGGGCGGCGAGGGTCGTGGATTTACCACTGCCGGTGGTCCCGCATACCAGCACGATCCCTCTTTGAACCGAGGCCAGATTTTTGAGCTGGATAGGCAGTTTAAGCTGTTCAAATGTCGGTATGCTGGAATTGACATGCCTCATGGCAAAAGTATGTTCGCCCTGTGAGAAGTAAAGGTTGACCCTGAATCTGCCAACGCCTTCTTCCTGATGCGAGAAATCAGCCTCATGCTCAACTTCGTAGGTTCGCTGGAGATACGGAGGCAGAAGTTCCGAGACTATCGCCGCCATCTGGTCCGGCCCGATCTTGTCAAAACCGCTTTCTGTAAGGTGGCCATGTACACGATAATAGGGTTCATGATTTGTTTTAAGGTGGATATCTGAAGCATGCATTTCCACGGCCTTGGCCAGCATATCTTTGAGTAATGACATAACTTATGTCTCCTGGGTTATTAATTTCGAAATCGATACGGCATTATTGTATAAGGCATAAAGTAAAACAAGAAGATTTGAAGAAGAATTCAGTAGTCGGTAGTCAGGATTCAGAATGTAAACTAAGAGTTATTGCAGAATTAGAAAGTGAACATAATTCAGACCAGGAAAGTCGGGCGCCGACTAGCAGCGCCCCTACAAGAATTTCTATTCTGTATCGGTCCATTTCCAAGACGCTATCAAAGAAGAATGACTTAACGCAAAGACCGCCGATTATCTGAATTCTGAATTCTGATTTCTGATTTCTGATTTCAATCTCCTGTCTTCACCTTATCCGGCGGAACATCAGCATGCCGGCGAGAAGAAAGACGATGTTCGGGAGCCATGCGCCAAGCCAGGGTAGTATTAAGGCCTTTTTCCCAAAGTACATGCCAAACTGTATCAGCAGGTAGAAACCGAAGAACAGGGCTATTGCAGTGAATACGCCGCTGATCATGCTCCGCCTTCCACCGGAGGCGCCTGCTGGGATGGCAAAGATCGTGACAATCAGGCAGGCCCAGGGAAGAGCTATCCTTTTATGAAAATCGTAACTTAGCTGTGCCTGGATCATAGGGGAAAGATCCTTTCTTGTTTTCATATATCTTCTGCTCTCAATAAGGGAATGCTGGTCCATAGGTTTTATCTCAGTGAGGAAATCCATGGGCTTTTCGGTAAGAGTGTGCATTAATTTCCCATACTCGGAGCCGGTGACCGAGTAATTCTTTGTCGGGTACCCATCTCCATTGAATTCCTGCATCTGCATTCGGAAGAACCACCATTTTCCGTCAAGCCATGTAGCTTTTCTTGCGTAGGTTTCGCTTATTCTTTTTCCGTCGCTTTTGTATGAGGTGAGCCGAAGGTGCTCGATTTCTTCAGGCTTATTGATGTCAATCTTGCCGATAAGCCATTGTCGCTTTGTCACGTCATTATAATAGGCGACATCGCTCATGACTATCCTTTCGGCCTGTCTGAATTTTGTCCTCTCCAGATTTTTCGTCCAGAATGCGGTTCTGGTCACTATCATCTCGCGAGTGAGTAATGCAGTTATCGAGAGCATGATGGCTACAAAGATAAAAGGCCTCATTATTCTCGACATGCTTATTCCTGATGCACGCATGGCAATCAGTTCATTGTTGCGGGTCAGGTTCCACAGTGTATAAAGCGTAGCTAACAGCATGCATGCAGGTAGCATGAACTCGACCATCTGTGCCATATGACAGCCGTAATATTTCAATATTATGGTTGCAGGTGTTTTGGCGCTGATGAATGACGAAAGCTTGTCGAAGATGTCGAACACGACGTAAAGCATGGTAAATCCCGCCAGACAGTATGTCAGCGGCAAAATGAGTTCTTTGGTAAGATATCTATCGACTATTTTCATTCTTGTTTTTCAGAGAAGATATTTTGACAGAATGAACAAAATTAAACAGAATTATTCTGAACATTCTGTTAATTCTGTCTAAAACTCTTTGGTTGTAGCCATTGGTTGCGCTAGGTTTGTTTGTTTCTTATTCCTATGTTTATAGTGCTGTAAGGTATTCAATCCAGCGGTCCATGCCTTCTCCTGTTTTGGCGCTGAGTTCGAACACGAACACACCGGGGTGAACTTTCTTCAGGGCCTGCCCAAATCTTGCCCGGTCGAAACCGGTATGAGGTATAAGATCTGTCTTGGTTAGGACGACGATCTCTGCGTTTGAGAAAATGACCGGATATTTCTCCGGCTTATCCTCTCCTTCGGTGACTGATATCAGGGCGACCTTAAAATTCTCGCCGACATCGAACGCGGCTGGGCAGACCAGATTTCCCACGTTTTCTATAAACAGGAGCTTGACGTCTGGTTTTACGACTTCCTCCATGACATGGCCGACCATGTGGGCGTCGAGGTGGCAGGCGCTTACCGTCTGGATCTGCTTAACATTGTCGCATTTTGCAAGAAGCCGTCTGGCGTCATTGTCGGTCTGCAAGTCACCGGTGATCACGGCGCAGCCTAGTTTTCCGGAAAGTCGTTCCAATGTTTTCTCAAGGAGATAAGTTTTTCCACTGCCCGGTGATGAGATGATGTTGATGGCCGTTACGCCGCGTTCTGCGAGCCATTTTCTGTTCCGGGCAGCATACTTGTCGTTTTCAGAAAGAATCTTCTGTTCGAGCGTTATAGTTTCCTTATGGGTATGGACGTGATCGTGCGAGTGGTCATGCCCGTGGGAATGAGCTTCGGTATGTTTATGTACTTCAGTTTTTCCGCAGCCGCAATCAAGACACATAAGATTTCCTTTATCTGAAGATTAACTAAGCCAGCAAAAGAATAACTGTGAAAATGTATAAAATACACAAAAAAGAATATTAATCGGCATATTTCCTGTCGTGACATTATTTTCTTGATTCTGAACTGCCAATACCACAAATATACCGTGTTTATTTTTATATAGGAGATGGCGATTGAAATTTTGGAATAATATTCTCGGGTTATTCTCTAACGATATAGGTATTGATCTTGGAACCGCCAATACGCTGGTCTATGTTAAGGACAGGGGCATCGTATTGCGTGAGCCGTCAGTTGTAGCTATTCAGGCTGGGACAAAGAGGATTTTGGCAGTTGGTGAGGAAGCAAAGCGGATGCTTGGCCGTACTCCGGGTAACATAGTAGCGATCAGGCCGATGAAGGCCGGGGTAATCGCAGACTTTGACATAACAGAAGCGATGCTCAGGCATTTCATCAAAAAAGTGCATAACAGGCGCAAGATGGTGCGGCCCAGGATAATAATTGCAGTGCCGAGTGATATTACAGAAGTGGAGAAGAGGGCGGTTAAGGACTCTGCTACGCGCGCTGGCGCTAGGGAGGTCTTTCTGATAGAGGAGCCTATGGCGGCGGCCATAGGAGTTGGACTGCCTGTGCAGGAGCCTGCCGGAAATATGATAGTGGATATCGGCGGAGGCACCACGGAGGTGGCTCTGATATCGCTCGCAGGCATAGTTTTCAGCCGCAGTGTACGAGTTGGCGGGGATGCCATGGACGAATGTATAGTCCAGTACATGAAGCGGGTATACAATTTAATGATAGGAGAGAGAACAGCCGAGGAGATTAAGATAGGTATGGGATCGGCTTACCCTGTCGAAGAAGAGATTACAACCGAAGTCAAGGGTCGTGATTTGGTGGCTGGACTGCCAAAAACGATTACCATAACTTCGGAAGAGATCAGGGAAGCTCTTCAGGAACCGGTTTCGTCAATAATTGACGCAATTAAGATTACCCTTGAACGCTGCCCGCCGGAGCTGTCTGCCGATTTGGTTGACAGGGGCATGATACTTGCCGGCGGTGGTGCTTTGTTGAGGGGTATTGACAAGCTTATCGCAGAACAGACCGGCTTGCCGGTTCATGTCGCTGACGATCCTCTTAGCGCAGTCGCTGAAGGAACGGGCGTAGTTCTTAATGAGCTTAACTTCCTGAAGCGTTCCCAACAGTAGACTATCTGTTCCTCGCGCAGAACTCTCTCTCTTGTCCGGATGAATTTTGTGACAGAGAGTAAAGTACATATATACGTTGTTTTACTGCTGGTAGTAGTGATCCTCAATCTGCCTGTCCCTATGTCTATGCGCATAAAGGATTCGGCAACAAGCAGTTACGCTCCTTTTCAGAACGTGATGACCCTTGTCCTTATCAGGTGTAAGGAAGCGGTCTTTTTTACCATGAAGGCCGGAGAGGCTTATGATCGGAAGGTTGAGCTCGAGTCAAAGGTCGCGGAGCTTCATATGGTCATCGCTCAGCTGCAGGGTATGCAGGTGGAGAATGAGAAGTTCAGGCGCATTCTGGATTTACAGAACAGATCAAAGGATCGGTTGGTGGTGTGCGAAGTGCTGGGCAGGGATATAAGCGGGTGGTGGGATACGATCAGGCTGAATAAGGGTACAGCCAGCGGAGTCAAGCCGGGCATGCCTGTTATTGATACAGACGGGTTAGTGGGTCGCATACTTGAAGCGACGGAGCATACCTCCGACGTTATGCTCGTCTCTGACCGAAAGAGTATGGTTTCATGCCGAATTAAATCTACTGGAGACACCGGTATAATCAAGGGGGCCGGTATCAGGTTGAGCGGTGAGCCGCAGTTACGGATACTCTGTGCGCCGAATCCGTACATGGCTGATTATCTTTCGGTGACATCCAGCATACCTGTCGGCGAATCGGTGGTTACCACCGGTGATGGCGGTGTCTTCCCGGAGGGTATCCCCATTGGCAAGGTCGGTGAGGTGTTAAAGGATTCATCTGGGCTTTACCAGACTGCGCGGGTCTTGCCTGCGGTTGATCTTGGCAAGATAAAGTACGTCTTCGTTGTAACAGGAAGGAAATAAAGATGTCGTACATAGTAATGGCATTGGTCCTGTTAATCTCAATTGTGTTGCAGTCGTTGTTTCAGCCGATTCATTTCCTTGGCGGTGCATCGTATCCGTTTCTTTGTTCAGTGGTGCTTTACTACGGCTTTATGCATGGCAGGGGTATGATGATGGTTTCTGCACTGGCTGCCGGTGTTTTGTACGATTCATTGAGTCCGATGATGCCGCTGGGCTATTCCTCTGTATGTTTTGCCGCTGTTATTTGGATGGCCGGCATGTTCAGGTCGTATGTCATATCCGATTCGGTGCTGACTCCGATGTTTTTCGGGATGGTGTGTTCGATTGCGGTAAACATCATGATGTGGCTCATGCTGGTAAGTTCGGATGTGGTGGATATGTCATTTTGGCAGATGCTGTTGAAATCTGCAGGGACAGGCGTCATTGCTCTCGTCGTAACGCCGGTAATTTTCTCGCTTGCCGGCCGCATGGACAGGCTTGTGGGCAATATTGAGGAAGTGGACAGTTTAAATGAGTATGAGTGATAATCCAGACAGCGAAATAATCAGAATACGACTTCTTATATTCTTTAAGATGGCTGTGCTGGCAGGGCTTGCCATGTTTCTGTGGAGCCTGCAGGTCGTGGATAACTCCAAGTATCAGAAAAGCTCAAGCAAGCAGAGTCTGCGGCGGGTGAGGATACCCGGCGAGAGAGGCCATATCTTTGACAGAAACGGCATAGGTCTTGCCGAGAACAGGCCGAGCTACTGTATGGCCATCTATGTTCATGAGATACGCGAGCCCGGCAATATCCGTAACACAATAGACGAGGTCGAGAAGACTGTTGCAAGGCTGTCGGGTATTCTCGGGCTTAAACAGGAGATCACCAGAAAAGATATCACCGTCCACATGAAGAGGCGCCTTCCGCTCCCGCTCATTGCGTGGAAGGATATCGACAGCAAAGCAATGGCAAGATGGGCGGAGAGTCAGACCAGGCTGCCGGGTGTTGATCTTTATATTGAACCGGTAAGGGTTTATCCGTTGGGCGCGAAGGTGGCTCAGGTACTGGGGTATGTCACCAGACGGTCGGATCCCAACACTGATAACGAGGATGAGGATTATGATTACTACATCCCGGAGATGGACGGCAGCAGTGGTATCGAGAAGGTAATGGACTATGTCCTGACCGGTTATGCCGGAGGAAAGCTCATAATGGTGGATGCATCCGGCTTCAGGTTTGATGATTTGCCCGAGCGTGAGCCGCTGCGTGGCGAGAATGTCACGCTGTCCATCGATTCGAGGATACAGCGAATGCTGGCTGATGTAATGGAGGGCGAACGCGGTGCGTCAGTGGTCGTGGATCCGAGGAATGGTGATATACTGGCGTTGCACAGTGCGCCTTCTTTTGATCCTAATATGTTCATGCCCGTGATCTCAAAGGAAGACCTTTTGAATCTTACAAAGAGTCCTGATAAGCCTCTCCTGAACCGTGCGGTTCAGGGCGCATATCCGCCCGGCAGTATATTCAAGCCGGTTGTTGCTCTTGCCGCACTTAAGTCCGGCCTTGCTTCCGAAAGCACGGGTTATTCCTGTCCTGGGTATTTTGAGTTGGGCAAGGTGCGGTTCGACTGCTGGCAGAAAATCGGACACGGCTGGATAGATATGCAAAAGGCTATTGAGCAGTCCTGTAACTCTTATTTCTGCCAGCTTGGGATTAAATGCGGGCCTGATAGTATTCGCAGTATGGCGAAAGACCTGGGACTCGGCGCAAGGTCGGGAATCCCTCTGCTTTATGAGGAGCGAGGGAGTGTGCCTGACCGGCAGGGCTGGCGTGGCGGCGATACGTGTAACTTTTCCATAGGGCAGGGGGCTTTGCTTGTGACGCCGATTCAGATGGCAATGTATGCAGCAGCACTTGCCAACGGCGGCACTCTTTATAAACCAAACCTGATTACCAGTCAGATGCAGGGCGGACATGAGCTTGTCAGGAAGTTGGAGATGAATCCCAGGCATATCCGGACAGTGCGGGAGGGAATGCGGGATGTGATCGAGTCAAGCACAGGAACTGGTAAGCGTGCAAAAGTGCCGGGTGTCCAGATGGCCGGGAAGACAGGGACCGCTGAATACGGACAGAAGGGGGCGGGGAAGAAGCATACATGGATGATAGTTTTCGGCCCCTATGAGGCTCCCCGCTATGCAATTGCCATGATTATCGAGGATGGGATGTCAGGTGGAATGACTGTTGCACCGAAGATAAATAAGCTCATGGAAGGCATCTTTACTATGGACGGCACTATAAAGCCCGCTGCTTCAGCCCAAAAGGCAGGTGGAGCATGAAGAGGCTGATTGAAGAATTTTCGCAATTGAGGTACATGAACTGGTTTCTTAATATCATCATACTACTTCTGCTTGTTTGCAGTGTTGCCTTCGTCTTTAGCGCATGCAACATAGCCGACGAGCAATCTGCCAGGCCGATGTATAAGAAGCAGATCGTCTGGGCGGTGCTCGGCGTCTTCTGTTACCTTTTCTTCGCCGCCTATGACTACAGGAATGTGAGGAAGCATTCCTGGTGGCTGTATGGGCTGAGCCTTGTCCTGCTGGTCCTGGTGCTGATAATCGGAAAGAAAGTGTACGGTGCCAGAAGGTGGCTGGAGATGGGCGCTGGCTTTGCGATACAGCCTTCGGAGCTGGCCAAGCTGGCTGTAATATTCGTGCTGTCGCGCAGGCTTAGCCGACCGGGTGTGAGTCTCGGCGATCTTAACTCCATAGGTTATGTGGTCGGGATAATAGCGCTTCCGATGGTGTTGATAATGGCACAGCCGGATCTGGGTTCGGCAATGATAATGGTGCCGATAGCATTCCTAATGATGTTTGCGGCCGGACTGCCGATGAGATATGTGATGTACCTTGTGCTGGCAGGAGCTGTGGCGGGATCGACGCTGGTCGGCGCTCTGTTCGTTCCGCAGAAGCTTGGTGCGTCGAAAGAGACTCAGGCGAAGATATGCAAAATTGTCGGGGTCAGCGAGTATCATAGAGACAGGATCATGGTTTTCATCAATGCAGATGTCGATCCGCTTGGCGCCGGCTGGAATAAGATCCAGTCAGAGATAGCGGTGGGATCTGGAGGGATCTGGGGGAAAGGGTACACTAAGGGAACCCAGAATATCCTGGGATATCTGCCGAAGTCTGTGGCGCATACCGACTTCATTTATGCGGTGATTGCAGAGGAAAAGGGTTTTGCCGGGGCATTCGGGGTGATCCTGCTCTTCGGGGCGTTGATCATAACTGGATTGTCAACGGCAGTGATGGCAAGGGATAAATTCGGAAGGATGTTGTGCATAGGCATAACATCCATGTTGTTTATGCATGTCAGTGTTAATATAGCCATGACAATAGGCCTGTTTCCGATAACAGGTATTCCGCTGCCGTTGCTTAGTTATGGTGGTACTTTCATGCTTGTAATGATGTGTCTGCTGGGGATACTCCAGAGTGTATACATCAGGTCAAAGCATGCAAGTTTCTCGGATTTCACAAGTTAAACAAAGGAAAGGAGCTGGAAATGTTTTTCTGGCCGTTCTCAAAGAAGACGAAGAGAGAGATAGTAGTAAACGCGGAGATGCTTGAGACCAGGGTTGCCATGATAGACAATGGACGACTCGATGAGTATCAGGTGGAACATAGTACAAAGGAGAGGATGGTAGGCAGTATCATCAAGGGAAGGATTCAAAACCTTGAACATGATCTGCAGGCGGCGTTTGTAGATATAGGAATGAAAAAGAACGCATTTCTGCATTATTGGGATATGTCGCCGGATGATTCCCTTTATGATGAGTATGACGATTCTACAGTCAAACGCCATAAGACCTCGAAAAGAAGCAGGTATACCAATGCTGATATTGAAAGACGTTTTCCTGTAGGTTCGGAAATCGTCGTTCAGGTGACCAAGGGTCCGATTGGAACCAAGGGGCCAAGGGTGACATCGAATCTCAGTATACCAGGCAGATTTCTGGTGCTTATGCCGGGATCCAGTCTCATCGGAGTATCAAGAAAGATATCCAACGACGAGGAGAGGGTCAGGCTTAAGAAGATCCTTACCAAGCTCCCCATTCCCAATGATTGTGGAGTGATCGTCAGGACCGTGTCGGAGGGCGTCTGGAAGTGGAACGTCGGTGCCGATCTGGATAATTTGGTTACGTCATGGCGTGACATACAGAATATGGTCCGCGAGAATCCGGCACCAAGTCTGATATACCAGGAGCCGGACCTGATCGAGCGGGTGGTGCGGGATTGGCTGAGCGAGGATATTGACAAGCTGGTCATTGATTCCAGGGAAAAATACGAGCGCATAAGGAGTATAGCGGCGAAGATATCCCTGCGGGAAAAGTCCAAGATCACTCTTTACGAAGGGGACATACCTATTTTCGAGCACTATGGTATAGAAAAGCAGATCGATGAGATATCCAGCAGGAAGGTCAATCTCAAGACCGGCGGTTACCTGGTGTTTGATGAGACGGAGGCATTGATAGCCATCGATGTCAACACCGGCAGGCACAAGGGTAAAGGTAATCAGGAGAATGCGATCCTGGATGTTAACACGGATGCCGTAGAAGAGGTTGCAAGACAGCTTAGGTTGAGGAACATCGGCGGATTGGTCATTATCGATCTGGTCGATATGAAATCACGCAAACATCAGCAGGCCGTTTACAGGACGATGAAAGCGGCGCTGAAACGTGATAAGGCCAAGACCAATGTGCTTCCAATCTCCGAACTCGGTATCATGGAGATGACCAGACAGCGCTACGAGGAGAGTTTGAGAGCTTCGCTTTATGTCGATTGCCCGTACTGCACCGGCCGCGGCAAGGTGATCTCGCCACTGGGCATGAGTGTGGATATTCAGCGCCAGATCTCCGCCGTGATGCGTAAAAGCCAGAGGATGAAGGAGGGTTATCTTGATCTGCAGATAATCGTACATCCCAATGTGCTTGAAAGACTGCGGAAAGAGGACGAGGAGTTCCTGATCGATATAGAGTCACGGTTTGACGGCAAGCTGTCGTTCAAATCCAATCCTTCCAAGCATGTTGAGTTTTTCAGCATAGTCAATGCTGTAACAGGAGATGTACTTTACTCAAGCCAGGAGGCGTGATTTTGAAAGCCCCGGGCTGCCCCCGGGGCTTTCAAACTGAGGATAACTCAACATCTGCCCCGGCGCCTCATGCGGAAGTTTTCCGTAGGGGCGTTGCTTGCGACGCCCGTTTATTTACAGCCGTCATTTCCGGTGTGACTCAGCCAGAGGCTTCGCCCTACCTCTGAGAAATCGGCAAATGGTAGGGCGAGGCAGCTTGCCCTGCATAGCCTCTTGGCGACGCACGGGTCACTGCCGAGCCGCAGCGAGAAAACGTTGTGCTATCGCGCAGAGCACCGAATCGCAGATGCGCTCTTCTCAAAGGGGCGCATTGTAGCTCTGCCGGGTATATACCCCTGCCGGCTTGTCCGGCAGGTGAATAAGACTGTTGGCATCATTACTTCAACCCTTCAGGTTGAATAGCCAACAGTCTTATTCACCTGCGACACGAGGTCGCAGGGGTCCCGGCAGAG
>CAMCYG010000086.1 GCA_945883775.1 Victivallis vadensis | reverse complement strand
CAAAATATGCAGGAGCTAATGTGGTTGGTGCAATATTAACAGGCATGGGTGCGGATGGCGCCGAAGGCCTGCTTGATATGAAGAACGCCGGTGCTCATACAATCGCACAGGATGAGCGTTCATGTGTAGTTTATGGAATGCCCAAAAGTGCTGTGGAGAAAGGGGCCGCCTGTCAAACAGCTCCGCTCGATCAAGTGGCACGGCTTCTGTTAAGCCACGCGTAACCCTGATTTCTGCAGTTCAGATGGCTGCGCAACACGCCTCAAGAATCATCGACTTGTCCAAATCGTAGTGCTTGGACGAAGGATAGTGTCAAGCGCCTGGGGAGAAGACCTGAGCTTGACACCAGCCGTCGCCAAGAGGCTATGGCTTGGCGAGCAAGCTCAGCTGCAACGAAAAGGTTTGGTTTGGTGTAGCGGCGCATGTGTCATGCGCCGGCGGAGAAGCTCCGGATATATTGACAGAATGAACAAAATGTACAGAATGAGATTCTTGCAGAAGGGGCACTGCTTTTACCATGTCGCATGATGTGGCGTCGACTCTCGAGTTTATTTCACGGTCTGCTCAGAAAGGTAATCATATGCTTCGTTGATTACCCGCATAGCGTCATGGGTGCCTCCGGCATCCGGATGGAAGCGAGTTGCCATGACTCTGCGTTTCCAGCTGAGTTCTTCGCTGTTGATGATTGAATCCAGGTTAAACATGTTCTTGTATGCCAAAGCTTTTTCCTTGGGCTTGAGGGTCTCTATTTCCCTGAAGAACGTGGTTGGCAGTGTTGCAATTTTCCTGCTGAACCGTTTCTTCTCGATCTCCAGACGCAGATCCGTGTTGGTCATGTAATTGGCAAGGAACTGCAACACTGTCTTCTTGTCGAATCTGGAGAATTTGCCGAGCGCCTCAAAGCTGGCTGTGACATTGTTATCCTTGAACCAGAGAATACAGGAGTCCATCTCGATTGGATTCCATGTGACCTTGAAATCATAATTATCGATAGAGACTTCGGTGAGCGTCTCGCTGAAGTTGCAATGAATGGTATTGTTTCTAAACATATGCGTAATTTTCGGAAATTATTGCAATTCTGACGGTGTATGTAAAGTGTGGAAGTGATGCGAAATTGCTTCCGGGCGCATCTGCGATTCGGCGCAACGGCTCAGCCAGAGGCTTCGCCCTACCTCTGAGAAAGCCAGCCAAGCATGACACATACGCCAACCGTCTATTCGATCAGAACGGATACTATGACCCGGTCGCGGTTGTACTCGTTCTCGCCTTGCGGCTCCAAGTCTTTCCATTCGCCTTTGCCGGTCATTGCCAGTTTTCTGGTCTGGCCGGGGTTGGTCCACTGGCCGTATCCGATGGCGCTAAGCCGTCTGGGATTGATGCCTTCCTTGAAGAGCAGATCCAGCACTTTTATGGCGCGCTGAGTCGAGATGTTCCAGGAGCTCGTGTCTGTTGCATCGTCATCGACGGGTGAGGAGTAGCCTTCGACGCTGATTTTGAAATTGAAATTCTTTATCGAGGCGCCTATTTTTTTAACTCTGTCGACCTCGGGAATCAACAAATCGGTGGAGCCTTTGTCGAAGAATATCTGATCGGACATGATGACTCTCATCCTGTTTCCCTTGATGGATTCCACATCGAGCATAGGCTGAAGGATTTCGTTGGCTGAAATGCTGGCCAGCTGTTTGGTTACATATTCGCAGACGCTCTGGATTACCTCGGTATGGACAGGCACGAGATCTTTGGCGTGTGTGTTAGCTGCGGCCATGCCTTTCTTCTTGCTGGCTTCCGGAGAGCCTTTTTCCTCTCCGAACATTTGAATGCTCTTGGCCTGAATCCAGTTGCCCCGGTTTCCTTTTGATATTCCGCCGAATCCGCTTTTTACCGATATCGCAAGCGCCTCAAACTTTGCCGTGTTTACGACGGACATAGAGTAAAGCATTATGAAGAATGCAACCAGCAGGGTTATCATGTCGGCATAAGTCAGGAGCCACCGTTCTGCATTCTCATGCTCTTCCGGTTCTTCTGCGCGGCGGCGCGGGGCAGGCATTCCCTGTTTGTTGTCGGCCATTTTATTTCTTTGGTTCTTCTTTTCCTTTGGCGTCGTGCAGCATCGACTCCATAGTCTGCTGTGTCATTCTTGGTGAGGCGCCCGACTGTATGCAGATGAGGCCTTCGAGGAAGATCTTCTTGAGGGTGATGTCTTCTGCGGCAACGGCTTTGAGCTTATTGCCGATCGGCAGGAAGATCAGATTCGCCGTGCTGACGCCGTACAGCGTAGCGATAAATGCTGTGGCAATGGCCGGGCCCATTGTGCCTGGGTCAGACAGCTTGCCTAACATACCGATTAGACCGAATACTGTTCCTATGATTCCCAGGGTGGGGGCAAAGCCGCCCAGCTGTTTGAAGAATTCTTCTCCTTCCTTATACCAGGTCTTCGTGGTTGAGATATGGTTTTCAAGAATGGTGCGCATGCGCTCTTGGTCTATGCCGTCGACTAGCAATTGCATGCCTTCCTTCATAAATGGATCTTTGATGGTTTCTATGGAGTCTTCCAGGGCCAGAACGCCGTCTCTTCTGCTTTTTGTCGAGAAATCGACCATGGTAGTGATAAGTTCCTTTGATTTGGTTTTTATTCCCGTGAAGGCTCTGGCTGCAATCTTCGGGACTTGCATCATCGTGTGCATGGAGAATCCTGTCATTGCGGCTCCAAACGTGCCGCCGATCACAAGAATGAATGCGCCGATATTCCAGAATTCTTTGGCAGAGCCGCCCTCATGAGCCACGCAGAAAATCACTGATCCCCACCCTAATAACAGTCCTATTGTGGTAATCTTATCCATTATTCAGCTTTCCGCTTGGCCCGGTTCCAGTCCAGGATCATCGCCATTATTTTATCAGGTGTTTCTTTGACAACGAAAGAGGTGCCGAGGTGTATTTTGACGTTGGAGTCATTTTCCGAAGATGCCTCGATTAGCTCGATGTAGTCTTCGTTTATGGTAATTTTATCTTCATCGATCTTTGTCAGTGTTATCATTCAGCACCTCCTAGAGTCGTCTCACACATCTGAACCCTATGGCATTGTCCCTGTCCTTCGGGCTGTACTTCTGTCTATATGCACACAAAAGCAAACTGGGGTTCTTTGTTTTCCAGCTACCGCCTTTAATCACCTTGTCCTCGCCGGTTAGTGGGCCGGTCGGATTATTCAACAATCCCTTTGCCACGGGCTTTTCATGCCAGTCCCAGCACCATTCGTATACATTGCCGGACATATCATAAAGGCCGTAACTGTTTTCGCCCTTTCCGTATGCCTGTTTCCCGGAGCTAAAACTGGGCATACCATAGTAACAAGCAGGCGTTGTGCCATTGTCATAGATATCCCCACTGTCCCAGTAGTTCATTGCTAATTTGTCAAGTTTCTGGCCGCTGGAATAGAGGGCCCCGTCAACTCCGCCCTTTGCCGCCCGCTCCCACTCTGCCTCAGTGGGTAATCGATACCCGTTTGCTGTCAGATCCTGAATGATGGGTTTGCCCTTGCCGGGTATCCCGGTCCTGTATGGCTTGGTCTGGATCTCGTCCAGATAATAAATAGGAGAAAGGCCTTCCTGTTCTGACTTGGCATTGCACCATTTTACGGCGTCATACCAAGAGACGTTGACGATGGGATGTGTGGGCTCTGCGGATTCCGTTCCGTCCTTGGTCCAGCCGCAGGTTCCTCTGGGCAGGTCTATATAGCCGTTATTCGTGGCCCACTCCTGGGTGTTGTGCCATGTTTCGGCTGTTATTTCATGAATGGTTATGTAGAACGAGCTGAGTTCTGTTGTTGAAACAGGCAGTCCTCCGAAAGGCAGGCCCAATAGGAACTTACCGGACGGGATAAAGACCATATCAGTAGGGGGCACGGTGAGTATATGAAAATTATCAGGAACTGCGATCTGTAGTTCGCTTTGTTTTTGTGCGTCATGTATTGGGTCTGAGCGCCAGCTTGCAGAAAGGTCTGCTTCTGGTATTGCGGCATCGTTATACTTTGACGTTGTTGTGCCAAAAGAAGAGTTGCTGGCTGATATGGCGTTAACTATCGCCGTAATGTTGCTGATGGATGCACCTGAAGCGCTATTTCCATAAGGACAAAGTACAGCCGTAATAAATGAGAGCCCTAAAAGAGTAACCGCCCGCGCTCCCCGAGTGAGGCCACGTTGCCGTGTCCAACTCGGTTCACGTGGCGCGCTCGACCTGTCCCGCCGAAGCAATGGGCAGACAGGGGCGAAGGAGGATGCCCGGGATTCTGCGTCGCTCTGAGAGCGATGCAGGACAAGTAAACGCAGATAGAAGAAGATGTCTGCTTTTGCTGTCCGCCTCAGGCGGATATCTGTGTTCATCGGCGTTAATCGGCGGTTGATATTCTTTTGTTTCTTGTTTTGTGGGCGAAGCCCGCTTTAGACTGTTTTGATTTACATGATGGATGATATCATATTGAACGCGCCTGCGTCTGTTGTCATGGGCACAATATAGCTGGTTGCGTCCTGAGGTAGTTCCAAATAATGATTTTCGCCAACGACAACAGTCGGCAGGCCGATATTGAATTCTATGCCTTTGCCCTGTAGCTGGCTCTTTGCTCCGCCGGCGACCATATTCGTGAGTTCGCCTACTGCGTCTTTGAGTTCCCCCATGTCTACCGGGTCAGTATCGCCCATCATCATCATCGATCGGAATAGTTTTTCGATGATGTCCTGGTTGAATATCAAGGATACTGAACCCATGACGTTGTCGCCAGTGAGGCTGATCGTGCCGGAAATGCTGCCGGGCGGCAGAGTTCCGGTGCGCAGAAACGGTTTATCCGCTTTTGCCGCTTTGAATACCATTGTCTCGAATGCTGATGTTGCGCTGGTGCACAGTGCGTCAAGCAAGCCCAAGGCTACCGGATCATTAGCTTTTTTATTCATCATGTTCCTTTGTTTTTAGATTGTAAGAGTTGGGAATAATTCCTTCAGCTTGTCCTTCACTGTGTCTGGAGTAAAAGGTTTGACGATGTAGCAGTTGACTCCCTGGGTGAGGGCCTCTATGACATCGTTCTTCCCTCCTTCAGTGGTCACCATTATGATGGGGGTTTTCGCGTAATTGGGGAGTTTGCGCAGATTAATCGTAAGCTCCAGCCCGTCCATTTCTGGCATATTCCAGTCAGTCATCACGCAGTCAAATTGGCTTTCCTGCGCAAGCTTCAGTGCTTCAACGCCATTGGCTCCTTCGGCAATATCAGTTATTCCGCAGCGGCCCAGCGATTGTTTTAAGATCCTCCGCATTGTGGAGGAATCATCTACTACCAGTATTCTCATAATCTCAGTACCTCTGTTCGTTTATTTGTTTTCTGTCTTAAGGACTTCTCTGATTTTTGTTAAAAAATCGGTGGTGGAAAAAGGCTTATACATATATCCATTCGGCGGGGAGCTTGTTTCCAGCTTTCCGGTATACAGGAATTCGGAATAGCCGCTGACAAGTATTATCTTTACGTTGGGTCTGATTGCCCGGATTTTCTGCATGACCTCGTCGCCGTTCATCCGTGGCATTATCATGTCGAGAAGGACCAGATCGATCTCGTCGGCATGCGCCCTGAATGTGTCAACACCAGCAAGTCCGTCGCCGGCAATATAAGTGACTGCGCCCAGCGGCTCCAGCACCCGGCAGGCATATCTGCAGATGCTCGTTTCGTCGTCCACAATAAGGATCGTTACGCCCTTCATTTCCGTTTTATCGATTATCAGGCTTTTGAGTGGCTCGCCCTGCAATTTCTTTTCCAGATGTACGGGTAGATATATTGAGAAGGTTGAGCCTACTGACACTTTTGATTCTACCGTCAGCATGCCTGCATGTGACTCTATTATGCCCTTGGCTATGGTGAGCCCCATTCCGCGGCCGAGTCCTTTTGTGGAGAAGAACGGCTCGAATATGCGATCCATAACAACGCTGTCCATCCCGTAACCCGAATCCATTACCCTTGCGACAACATGTGTTCCGGGTTTCAGGAATTGGAATTGACTGTTAGCGGCGATGCTTTCCTTCGTCAGATTAATGGTTGTTGCCTCAATATTAACATATCCGCTGGTAGTGCCGAGTGCGTCTATGGCGTTCTGGATAAGATATTCAATGGCTGTTTCAAGAAGCTCCAAATCGCCGGAGACAAAGGCAGTGGACCTTGCAGGATTGATGATTATCTCAGCCGAAGCTGGCAGCTTGTGTTTCATCCTGTTTGCTGCGACATCCAGAATATTGTTAACATCGATCTTTGCCTTCATGTCTATAGGCTTGCCTGCGCTTGTGTCGATCCTGGAGAGAATGTCTGCAACTTTTCTGGTTGTGCCGAGCGCGGCGGCGAGACTGTCTTTTATGCCGGTGCGTGCGGTTAATGCCGGCAGGATGGTTTCCAGTCTGGTTATTACGTCCATAACAAGCGCTTCGAGGGAAATGGATATTCCCACGGCGGCCATGTTGAGCTGTTTTTGCCTGAATGCCTGCAGATCTTGCGTCGGTGTAGATTTGTTGTCCATTTGTTTCATGCTCTTTTGCTCATTACATCCACCTATACATTGTATTTGATATTAAAATCATTTGCGGGTCAAGGCAATCTCGCAGAACATTCGTGCTGCCATATGCAGAGGTTTAGAGCCGGCCACAGAATCTGTGACGATTGCGGGGTTTCAGCCGTTTCCAGTGCCTGTCTGATGGTGTCTTTCTGGAGGATTGTCCCCATTAATTCTGAGCTTTCCAGTGTATCAGTTGCCATCTGTTTCAGGGGGCCGGCCAGTAACTCCCGGAAGGGAACCGGGAAGCTCATTTTCTTTCTCGCCAGGACCTCCGGCGGTATGGCCTTTCCGAAAGCGTGCCTTAGCAGTTTCTTTGTGGACAACAGGTCTTGTCTGTCGATTTCTGAGCTGTTCAGGCCCTGGGCGGTTTTGCGGCTCTCCTCAGACTTGTAATCCATCTTGAAATTGTCGGGCAGAGAGAAGAGCAGTTCTGCAATCCTGTGATCGGTGAATGGCACCCTTGCCTCTACCGATGCCGACATGGTGCTGGAATCCACCCTGTACAGAAGCCCCTCCAGGTTTATCATGGCATGGATATGCATATAAGCGTCGAATGTTGTGCAGTGCTCCAGTTTGGAGAATAGTCCCTCGTAGTAAGAAAATACGCCGGCATCGCCGTCAAGCATGTTCCAGTAATCGCTGGTGAGCAGCCGTTTCTTGAGCCTGAACGGTATCCAGGAGTTGACCAGAAAGTAGTGGTCGGGGCGGCACATAAGGTATGGCCTTCCGTACATCCGATTCACCGCCCGGTCATGAGCAGTGGGCGTATAGTGCTCCAGAGGCGCACTGCGCTGGGCCATGTCGAAATCATAGGCGGAGAAGTAGGGGATCGTGTATCCTCCGAATATTTCGTCAGCTCCTTCTCCTGTAAGTGCCACTTTATAATCGTGCTGCAATGCCAGGGCCAGCTCTCTCATCGCAATCTCGTTCGGTGTGGAGACTGGCAGGCCTTTGAATCTTGTCAGCAATTGCCACTGATCGACAAACTGCCTGTCGTCGAGGTGTGTCTCGGTGGACTTTAAGGCGAAATGGGCGACTATTTTTCTGATAAACTCCCATTCGTTATATCCGGCGGCATCATAACCAGTGCTGTAAGTTCCGAAATGGCCCTGACTCATTTTTCCAGCAAGCAGGGCTATTATGGAAGAATCTATACCGCCGCTCAGGAATCCGCCGAGCGGAACGTCGCTCATTAACTGGCCTTGCACCGATTCTTCGAGCAGTCCCGCCGCTATTGCGGCGGCTTTATCCATGCTGATGTCGCTCTTCATGTCTTTCGATAAAACCGGCAGTTCCCAATATTGCACCGGATCCATGTTGGCGCGGCTGTCTGCAAGGATGAATTGACCTGGAAGAAGCGATTTGATGTCTCTGAACATTGTTGCCGGCCCCATAGTGGTCCTTATGGACGTCATGTAGTGTGATACAGCGTGCATATCCATTGTCCCGGAAATCTCATCGAAACAGCGCAGCGCTGCGGCAGAGGAGGCGAAATATAAGCCGTCTTCACCCCTTGAATAGAACAAAGGCTTGATCCCCAGCCTGTCTCTGGCCAGAAACAGGCTTTTATTCTTTGCGTCATAAATTGCAAATGCAAACATCCCGTTGAGCCTTGCAAGGCATCCCGTTCCCCATCTGCTGTATGCGTGTAATATCGTTTCAGTGTCGGATTCGGTGACAAACACATGGCCGAGCGCAATCAACTGCTGCTTTATTTCCTTATAATTAAATATCTCACCGTTGAAAATGATGACATTCTTGCTTTCTGCATCGACCATCGGTTGGGTCCCGGTGTGTAAGTCTATAATAGCCAATCGCTTGTGACCAAGTATCACTTTCTCGTTTTCAAATAGGCCCTCGCCGTCTGGCCCCCTTTGAGACATACTTACCATGCCTTTTCTTATCGGAGCCTGATAGTCTGCCGTTCTTTTTTTGCCGGAAATGTTAAAAAAACCTATTATTCCACACATAATTTATTATGTTAGCATTTTATAAACCACTGAGGCTTATAACCTGCTAACATAGGTAATTATGAGGACGTATGCGTTTATCATTGTAAGGCTGTTGACGGCGATATGCCTTCTAGCCGAGTTCTTTATGTTTGTGAATGACGCTGCCAGAGCGGCAACGGTATATTTCTATATTCCGCTCGTGTTCATCTGGTTTGTTGCCACATTCGTGCTGGACTTTTTCGGTAGTCATCTGATCAGTGCAAAGTTTCGGTACTTTTTCTTCGCCATGATGGATGCCTACATTATAGTGTCGGCACTCGCTGCCCAGAGTTTCTCCATCATGATAATCAGTCTGCCCGTATTTGTTTACGTAATGTTAACAGTCATATCCTGCGGCATTTTAACTGGAAGTATTGCCGCCCTTGCCGCTTCATTGGCAACAATGCATGTCGTATTTCAGTCCATGGCCTATGGTGTAAGGGTTACGCTGGTCGTGTTGTTCACGGTTGCTATGGGGGTTCTGACGGGTGCGGCATGGCGTGTGATCCTGCCCGTATTATGGAGAATGACACCGCATCCTCACCTGATGAAAAAAGGGGCTGTGCCGGCGAAGGAAGCTGTCGATCCTTCGCAGGAAATCGATAAATTGAAGGCTAGTCTTGCAGATGTGTATCGCCATCTTGATCAAATTGCGGCTGAACGTGACAAGGCGGTGGACAGTGTCGCTGATCTTAGCGTTAAGCTGGCGGCGGCTCTTGCCGAAGCTGCTGAAGCTCAATCTGCATCCGCGGCCGCCGCTCAGGCAGATGCCGGGCTGAACGCGCTGGTGAATGAGAACGAAAATCTCAAGCGTATGCTTTCTGCATCCGAGGCACGCAATGGAGAGCTGTTTGCCGAGAAAGAGGAACTGGTTAAAAGGCTGGAATCATCAGCGACTTGATGATATGTTTCTTGCGTTATGACCCGTAAGTTCAATAATGATGATATTGTGCGGATGAATTCTGTTCTGCGGCACAGATTCGGCAATCAGATTTCCGGCATCAAGAATGCAGTAAGCCTCATGGCCGAAGAGCTCGAGGGCAAGGTGTCGCCGTCAATCGCTGAGTATTTTCCGCTGATAGACAAAGAATGCGGCAGTATGGACGAGACTTTAAAGCGGATGACGCTGCTGTTTGACCCGGTCCCGCAAGGTTTAGCCATGAATATACTGGATCTTTTGGCGAACAGCACTAGAGCGCTGCATTCCCGCTATCCCAAAATACAAATAAAAAGCTCTTTTAGCGATGGCTTGTCTGGTGTGCAGGTCGGCGATTCCAATGCTTTATCAGTGGCTGTTCGCGAGGTGGCCTGGAATGCCGCTGAATCTGGTGGCTCCGAAGTGCATTTCGAGTGCGGTGTTCACGGCGACAAGCTGCATCTGCAGATTGCCGACAATGGGAAAGGCATAGTTGCCGATAAGATAGGGCTGGTCTTCGATCCTTTCTACACTGCAAAAAGCAGGCATATCGGGATCGGGCTTTCAATTGCCTTGAAAATGGTTGAAGATCTTGGCGGTTCGATTAATGTTTCAAATGGCAATGGCGGCGGAGTGGTTGTGTTGATGATTCTGCCCGCGGTATCATGAGCAGAGCAATCTGCGTTAAATAAGAGGTCTTTTGTGGATAATATTTCGTTGGATATACTGATCCTGGAGGATGATGAGCTCCAGAGAAAATCGATGTACGATATGCTGAATGGATGGGGGCATAAGGCCGTTGGGTGCGAGAGTCTGGCTGATGCCAGAAAGCTTCTGGAAGAAGGGTCTTATGATCTTATGTTCGTTGATATGATGTTGCCGGATGGCAACGGCCTTGAGCTTATTGCAGAGAGCCAGAGCTCCAGTATGTGCTCGCGGATGGTGCTGATTACGGCTTTTGCCGATATAAAGACAGCGGTTGACGCAATCAGGCTCGGTGCCTATGACTATCTTCCGAAACCATTTGATGAGGCTCAGCTAAAAAAGATAGTCCGGAATATTTCTGACAAGATCAAGCTCGGCAACAGTGTGGCATCTCTGACGAAGTTGATGCTCGCCGGTAACGAGGATGTCTGGCAATTGGATAATATGATAGGGACTGAGGCCCTCAAGAAGATATTCGATGTTGCACGGAAAGTTGCAACCACTTCGGATTCAACGGTTTTGATACTTGGTGAGAGTGGTACAGGTAAGGGGATGCTGGCTAAAGCCATGCACAGGCTATCCAAACGCTCTGATAAGCCGTTTATAGATATCAATTGCTCAGCTATACCTGCCCAGTTGATCGAAAGCGAGATCTTCGGCTATGAGAAAGGTGCTTTTACCGATGCCAAGAATAAGAAGCCTGGTCTGCTTGAGCTTGCCGATGGCGGCACTGTATTTCTTGATGAGATAGGAGATATGGAGTTAAATTTGCAGAGCAAGCTGTTGAAGGTCATTGAGGACAGGGAATTCCGCCGACTTGGCGGGGCCAGGCTTACCAGCGTCGATGTCAGGATTCTGGCCGCTACCAGCAGGGATCTTAAAGATTTGGCCAGCAAGGGGAAATTCCGGGAGGACCTTTATTACAGGTTGTCGGTAGTGCCCATTACAATGCCTCCTTTGCGTGAGCATATTTCCAGCGTCATGCCGCTGGGGGAATTCTATCTCAAGAAATTCAGCCGGGAAATGGGTCGAGACATTACTGGTTTCTCTAAGAATGCGATTGGGGCCATGTTGGCATATTCCTGGCCGGGCAATGTCAGAGAACTGAAAAACGTCATCGAAAGAAGTGTGATTTTGGCCTCAGGTACAGAGATAGACGTTGATGAGCTGGGTATTTGTGATGTCCGTGCCAGAAAGGTTTCTGAAGTGCCTGAAGCAGCGCATAATTCAGCCGCCGATATGCAGATAAGGCCGATGAGTCTTGCCGAATGCGAGAAGAAGCTCATTAAATCTGTTTTGGAC
>CAMCYG010000085.1 GCA_945883775.1 Victivallis vadensis | reverse complement strand
CGCCGCCGGCAGGGATGCATGTCCCGAATTTTCCATCAGGATACGAGGGGGTGTAAGTGTTAGAAGGAGATGTCCATGCAGCGAGTGAGCTGTAGGTTGCCGATGAATTGTAGTTGGTCGCCCAGAGTGAGTATGTTTGGATTCCGCCGTTACCTGCAAAGCGGTTGGTGACGGATAGGGTATACGTTATCTGTTTGCCTTCTCTTACTGAATTTGTCCCTTCTTTGTGCAGAATGAGTGCCGGGGCGTAGCCGAAGTCAGCGGCTAGATTTGTGACCGGTGTTGCCAATGCGCTGGCATAGTCAAGGTCGATTGAGAACCAGGATGAAGTGGTGCTGGTATATCCGGATGGAATATCGGCGTCGGTATCATCCACAGCCGCGATATAGCGGCCGTCGTATAGGCTGGTGAACAGGTAATTACCGTTTGTGCCTGTTACGGCGGAAGTGAGCAGGATATCCGATGAGTCGACGGCTCCATTGGTGTTTACGTCAACATAGAGTTTCACCGTGATGTTTGAAATACCGGCTTCTGTGCCGTCGCGAAGTCCGTTGCCGAATATTCCGCCGCCGGACCCGTTATCGACGAAAACATTGTCGCCTAGAACGTTTGTGCCAAGCAGTACCGTGGTAGCGTCATCATACTGGAAAGGTGTTGTGCTTCCGAAGCTGATTCCTGCTGTATTTAGAATTCTCGGGATCTTGCTTGTGTAGGGGCTGATGACCGTTGCGGCGAACCTGACTATACCGTTACTGCCGCCCTGTATTTTGTCGGAGAGCCACCACTGGATATCCGTAACGTTTGTGGCAGGCGATGGTTCTGTGGTGATCCAGGAAGACCCATGGTTTGTTGAAAAGTAGATATTGTAACCTGCCACTCCACCAGGCCGTACGTTACTAGATATGGCGCTTCCGGCAAGGTAAAGCGTGCCTGTTGGTATGGAATCCTGAATCACAAGCGGTGTGCCCATCGTGGGATCACCGAGCGAGATAGTGCCGAAATTTGTGAATGCAATCGTGTACCAGATGTTACTGCCAGGGCTGGACGTTAAATTGATGGTACTCTTGACCATATCGACGCGTGCCGTGCCGCTGACAAATGAGCCGCCTGTCCCGAGTCCTGCGCCGTAGTCGCCATTAAATTTTTCATTATCGAAGCCTGAGGCTACTTCCTGGTAGGGGCTCATTGTTGCTGTCGCTCCGGCCTTCATCGGAACGAAGACGTATTCGACCAATCCGACAGCGCCGTTATTTTCCGGAATGTTCTCGAAGTAGAGCTGGTCGTCGACGATATATACTTCCTCTCCGTCGGTTTTAAGCTTAACGACTACAAAAGCATGTGTCCTGACAAGTCGGAACGCGGAAGAATCGAACATCGTTGGGTCGCCGACAGGCTGAAGCCACGCGTTCTTGTCTGGTACTAGGTCGCCGTTATTGTCGAATCCGTCTCCGATATTGCCAAGGTCATACCAGACTCCCTGTACATCGAATGACGTTCCTACACTGCCGTCTTCTGGCGTATTGGTCCATGTGGGTTGATACTGGTTAAACAAGGCAAGATACTGACTCGGCACCTTGTTTGCGCCGTTGGGATAAATCTTATTCGCCATGGCAGATATCTCGTTGCGCATGGTGACGGTGCGTGTGACATCGGCGGATATATTGATGCCGGCGTCTACAGCCTTTGCCCATATGTCGTAATTCAGCCACAGGTCGTCATCAGGCTTTACGCTGGGGCCCCATACCGCATGGCCCGCTGCATCAACATTAGGGTAGCTGATAAGCCAGTAAACTACTTTGTATTCGCCCGCTTTGATTGTGCCGACATTCCTGGTTGCATCAGCAGTACCGGAACTGCCGCCTTCGTGGGTGAGTGCAAATTCACTGCCCGGCAGGGGACCGACAAGCGGTGCGTGGGCGTGGCTTGGGTATATTCCGGGGGTGTCGTTAGTCCCGTTGTTGTAAGAGCCGATGAATGCCACTACATTGGTGAGATCATTCACGCCGTCATTGTAGAACTTAGCTCCCATGTATGCAGAGCGAGGCGCGTAGGTGGATGGTGATTCTACATTGGAATCAACGATAAGGTTGTAGGCTGTGATAACTTCAATCCGCAAGTCACCCGACGGATTTGCAGCCTCTACAAAAGGGGAAAGAAGGGAAATGTACAATAACAGCCCAGCTGCAATACTTCTAAGATTTTTGCTTCTAAATTCCATAAAACTTGCCGTAATTATGGCAAAAAACTCAAAATATAACCACAAAATACTTTCTATAGTATAAGTAATTGCTGAAATGTGCAGAAACCGTGCCTAATCGTGTCATTTGCTAAAAAAACGCCAATTATATGCGGAACGGCTCGTTTTCCTGGTCCTTTGTCAAGATTTGACTTGTCTCAGGCGTCCAGCCTGTCTCGATGTGGCCATTTATTGCAGCTCTGCTGGGTATATACCCCTGCCGGCTTGTCCGGCAGGTGAATAAGACTGTTGGCATCATTACTTCAACCTTTCAGGTTGAATAGCCAACAGTCTTATTCACCTGCGACACGAGGTCGCAGGGGTCCTGCAATGCGCCCAGGCTTTTTATCTGGTTGATATAATCTCGATTTATACTATAGTTGAAAAATATGAGCGATTTAATCAAAGTTGTATTTGTCGATGACGACAAGCTTGTCTGTCAGGTTGTCCAGAAGTTCCTTGTTAGTACCGGCAAATATGATGTTGTGACTTTTACAGATTCGAAGAAAGGGCTGTCCTATATAAAGAACACCGTTCCGGATGTAGTCCTTCTCGATATCCATATGCCCGGGATGAGTGGGGTAGAGTTGCTTCAGAAGATTAAGGATGACCCATTTACATGTCATATACCGATAGCCATGCTTACCGGTGATGATCACGAAGATATGAAGGATAATGCGATGTCTTCATACGCCGAAGCGTACATTCTTAAACCTGCCACTCAGGAGTCATTGGATAACGCTATTTCGGCTATAGTCAAGAATATGAGACGACCAGGGAAAATACTGTGAAGCTGAAAACAAGCCTGCAGTTGAGTGCGATATTTCCGATATTGTTTGCGATGGTAATGGCTCTTGTGCTCTTTCACCGTGCTGGCGTTTATACTCAAAGAGACCTTGTTTACGTTGTGCTCGTTGGCGTTCTGGGTCTAGGTATGGCTGCAGTAATACTCTCTTACAGCAAGGATATCCTGTCCAAAATCAAAGTGCTCAATGACTGGATAAATGCAATTCTAAAGGGAAACTTGGATGCGCCTTTAGACTTTAAACCATCCGATGACGAAGTGGGTCGGCTGTCGCTCTCTCTGTCTCGAATGCTTGCGGAGCTTAAACTCGCTTATTCGGACTTACATAAAGAGGCTGTAACGCACAAGAAGAGCGCGGAAGATAATAAAGTCCGCGCTGATATGTCGAATTACGGAATCAGACAGCTTACCGGTGCGCTTGACCGAATGAAGGATTCGCAGAAGGATATGCTCAATTGCGAGCGCATGCGTGTGCTGGAGCAGGTGACCAGGGGCGTTTCTCATGATTTCAGTGAGGCGTTGACTCCTATTCTGGGGTCGGCAGAGCTAATGCGTTCGGATAAGTCTCTGTTTCAGGATAGTGCCAAAGGTGAGCTGTATATTGACACTATTATGAAGTCTGTTGATAAGGCAAAGACATCAATCGCCAACCTTGCAGGTTTTTTTCATGTGAGCAAAGAGCAATCTGGACCGGCGAATGTCAGTCTCGTAGTGAAAGATGCTATTGCGCTGACCGAGCCGTACTGGCGGCATGATCCTGCCAAGCGTGGCCTCAAGCTGGATATTCGTACGAAACTTGCATTGGTTCCAGCGGTTGCCGCTGACCCTACAGTGCTAAGGAATGCCATCTGCAATATCATAATAAATGCAGTGGATGCGATTTTTGACGAAAATGGAACGATAGAGATAACCAGCAGCTCCGATGGAAATATCGTGGCGATAGAGGTCAGTGATTCCGGCAGAGGGATGTCACCCGATGTTCTGAATCGCTGTCTCGAGCCTTTCTTCACAACGAAAATTGCTACGGGTGCAGGAATGGGGTTGACCAATGCCAATTCCAGCGTGAAACGATATGGCGGAGTTCTTAGCATAACAAGCAGGGAGGCCGAAGGAACATGTGTCAGGCTGGAACTGCCAATCTGGCTCGAGGAAGGTAGCAGCATTGATCTGGTTAACAGGGCGTGCGATGAGAAACAATCTCTTTCTGTGCTGTTGATTGACGACGATCCGGGCTGTAGGGATGTTATGACAAAAGCGCTTGAATATATGCATAACAAGGCAGAGATAGCGGTGTCGGGGCAGGATGGACTGGAGAAATTAAGAGGCGGCTCTTTTGATCTTGTCATTGTCGACCGTGCAATGCCCGGTATGACAGGTGACGAATTTGTCCGGATTGCCCGCCAGACTTATAGTTCGCTTCCGATAATAATGCTAACTGGTTTCGGAAGCATCATGACGCAGGAGGGCGATGTGCCAAAGGGCATAAATGCATTATTATCCAAGCCTATAAAAGTGTCAGAACTTAATGCGGGAATACAGAAGGTGATGAGAGGGAAGACCGGTGGCCGGTGAACATGTGACGACAGGCTGTAACCCAAAAGGTAGGGCGAGCCCAGTGCTATCAAGCTAAGAAGTTTATATTGAGAAATGCTGAAATTCAACAAACTGTAGCGGCGCATGCTTGCCATGCCGAAGTGCTTTGACGAAGGATGGTGTCATGCGCCGGCTTGATAGGTAGGGCGAGGCCTCTGGCCGAGCCGTTGCTATATCAGTGAAGCAAGTTACGGAAAGGGTCGGCGTGCAGCTGACTAAGAGACTGACATTATGAGAAACGCAATTATCTTTTTATTGGGGATTGTGCTGGTAGCGGCTGGATGCGCTGATGAGAAAAAGTCCAAGAAGCCTGTCCGTCCCGCGAAAGAATCACTGGTGGAGCAGCGTGTCGTTACAGAGAATGGCGCGCCTGCCGCAGTGCAGACTGTCGAGCAGAAGGATGATTACATAGGTGTGTTGGAGACGCGCATTAAGATGACGAGCGAGGATGCTCGTAGATACAAGAACGAGTCTGCCCGCTACGAGCAGGAGGTGTCGCAGTTACGGATTGCTGTTCAGCAGCATTCCGAACAGATGGCCGGAGTGATAAAGGAGCGCGACAAGGCGCAGGGTACTGCCCAGTATCTGCAAAATAGGGTGGAAACCCTTGAAAAACAGGGCGCATTCTATTATGAAAAGTGGAAAGCACTGGAGGCAAATCCCGGCAATGCAATTGTTCCTGTTACCGAAGAGCCGGCAATAGTTCAACCGGCACCGATGGAAGTCGCACAGGAGCCAGAGCCGGTACAACCCGCTGTAGACGACGAGCGGGTAAAGGCTCTTGAAAAGCGTGATAACCTCACAACCCCATCGTCCCAGAATCCGTTCACCCGCCGCCAGTTCTCTTCAATGATATTTAACATGAGCAAGGATGATCTGACCTCGTATCTAGGTCAGCCTGATTCAATCGACGGCTCTGTATACACATACAATAAGGCGATGACCTATGCCATTGATAAGACCAAGACTGATTCCAGCGTACGCATTTTTATCGAGAATGACAAAGTAACCCGCTGCGGTTTCGATAACTGATATTTTCAGCGCTGCTGAAAATATATATATTCGGAGCAAATCACAAATGTTTGATAAACTTATGGCTTTGCTTGTGTCGCTGGTGGATATATAAGTGTTGCCATGTCCAGAGTTCAAAAGAAAAATAAGACTGCTGAAATTGGGTCAAGTGCTGAAGCCATATTGGAAAGTATATCCGATGGTGTGTTTACTGTTGATCAGGACTGGCGGATAGCATCTTTCAACAGGGCCGCTGAAATTATTACCGGTATTTCAAGAAAGGCCGCCCTGGGTAAGGTATGCTCTGATGTCTTCCGTGCCAGTATGTGCGAAGCTGATTGTGCTCTCCGGCACACAGTCAAGACTGGCAAGCCGGTAATAGACAAGCCTGCTTTTATTGTGAACTCTGCCGGGAACAGGATTCCCATCTCTGTATCCACTGCAATTCTCCGAAATGAGAGCGGTGCAATAATCGGCGGAGCAGAAACCTTCAGGGATCTAACACTGGTAGCTGAATTGAGAAAAGAGCTGGAGGGACGGTTCAGCATCGGCGATATTGTGAGCAGAAGTTCAGTCCTGCGCCGCTTATTTGATCTGCTTCCTCAGATTGCGCTCAGCAACGCTACTGTGCTGATACACGGGGAGACTGGGACAGGAAAGGAGCTGTTGGCACGTGCAATACATAATCACAGCCCCAGGAAGCACAAGCCTTTTATCTCTCTTAACTGCGGCGCATTGCCAGACAGTCTTCTGGAGTCCGAACTGTTCGGTTATGTCAGAGGTGCGTTCACAGGCGCGAACAGGGATAAACCGGGCAGGTTTGCATTGGCCGATGGCGGAACTATTTTTCTTGATGAAATTGGAGACATAAGTCCGTCGTTGCAGGTGAAACTGCTGCGGGTAATTCAGGAAAAGACATATGAGCCGCTTGGCGGAACTTCAACCAGGCGTTCAGATGTAAGAATAATAACTGCAACTCATCGAGACCTCCCTGTGTTAGTCCGCAAAGGGCTGTTTCGTGAGGACCTGTTTTACAGGTTGAATGTGTTTAAGATGGAACTCCCGCCCCTGCGGGCACGCAATGATGATATTCCGATACTCATTGAGCATTTTATAGCGCGCTTCAACCGTTTGCAGGGAAAGTCGGTTACGGGCATATCAGCTGCCGCTTTGTCCTTGCTGGTCGCGCATGATTATCCAGGTAATGTACGAGAGCTGGAGAATATCATCGAACGGGCGTTTGTCTTCTGCGAAACAGGCAAGATAGAACGTGCCCATCTTCCTTCTGATATTACCGGCCAGCATGCCAGACCCGATGCTCAGCCTGAGGGCAGTATAAAGACTCATACAAAGGCCGCCGAAGAGCAGGCTATACGCACTGCCCTGAAAAAACACGGGTTCAATCGGCTTGCCGCTGCCCGTGCGCTGGCTATGCACAAGACTACATTATTCCGTAAGATCAAGTCGCTGCGAATCGACCTTCCTGAACAGGATGGCAGATCAGTGGCTAAAGCATAACAGTAGCAATGCTGCTACCTGGCTATGTTTGTATGGTACTGATAGTGCTACTGTGTGGCTCTTTCTGTTAAAATCACCAACCGTCTATCATGCTGCAATCCAAGCTGTAGCGCCCAAATGGTGCTGATGTCTGTTGTTGGCATGGTTAATGATATTAGATTGGTGAGGCAAATATAATGAAACTGGCTTTAGCAATCTGGAATGGGCGTATATCTCCTGTGTTCGATGTAGCGCGGCTGGTACTGGTTGTTGAGATAAAGCAGAATCGTGTCGTAGCCAAGCGGGAAGATGTGCTGCCGGGGACTCATATGAATTTGCAGGCGGCCAGACTGATTGATCTTGGCGCGGAGGTTCTGATCTGCGGGGCAATTTCTTGTCCGTTGAAAGATCAACTGACGGCGCAGGGGCTAAAGGTAATATCCTTTACGGCAGGGGATATCGATCAGGTGCTCGGTGCCTGGCTGGTCGGCAGTTTGCCTAACCACTCTTTAAGTATGCCTGGGTGCTGCAAGGATGAGTCTTGCTGTGGAAAGAGAATTCGCGGAGGCCGTAGAGGCGGCGCTGCCGTTAATCGCAGAGTTTGCGCAGGAAGGATAAGGAAATGAAAATAGCAGTAACATCAACTGGCGGGAATCTGTCTGACATGATGGATCCGCGTTTCGGCAGGGCAAAATATTTTGTCGTGATCGATACGGATACGGGACAGACAGAGGTTTGCAATAATGAACAGAATCTTAATGCCGCACAGGGCGCAGGGATTCAGGCTGCTGAATCTGTGGTTAGATTCGGCTCAAAAGCTGTGATAACGGGAAATGTCGGGCCTAAGGCGTTTCGTGTTCTAGTTATGGCAGGCATTGCCGTTCATCTGTGCGAGGTGTGTAGTATCGCAGAAGCTCTTCGCAAGTTTAAGACAGGCGAATTGAAGGCTATAGATATCGCAAATGTTGAAGGTCATTGGGCTTGATAAGCGGGGGTATTTGCAGATGTGCAACAAAAAGAAAAAGCCGAGTTCAGGAGGAAAGAAAGCGGTACGGGCTGACGAAACAGGTCTAAGAAAATGGACCACTCATGTGTCCGAGTATCGGGAATTGCTCATCCGGATGAGCTGTACCGCCGAGAAAAACGACTGCGTGCTGAATAAAGACAACGAGCGGGTGGATAAAGTGTTGGGATTGATGGCGGAGAATGTGGTTGTGGCAGGACGGGCCTTCTGCCCTTGCAAGCAATCAAAGCCGCTGAATGTATCGAAGGATGTCGTCTGTCCCTGTCCGGAGTGGCAGAAGGAAATCGAGAAGGATGGGCACTGCTTTTGCAAGCTGTTCTTCCGGAAGCCAGCTGACAAAAGAATTCAGTTAGGCATAAGAATGCGGACAAACCTATAATAGGAGGAAATAACATGCCAGGAGGAAATGGAGCTGGGCCAATGGGAATGGGGCCTATGTCAGGTAGGGGTGCAGGTTTCTGTGCTGGAAAAGGTGTCGCGGGTTTTGCGGGTACGTTTTGCGGGATGGGCAGGGGAGCCGGTCGTGGACGCGGAAACGGGAGGCGTAATATGTTTCGTGCAACCGGGTTGACCGGACGGCAGAGAGCGACAGGTGGGGCGCAGGCCTTCGCCGTGCCGTACAAAAACGCAGGAAGTTGACGTGCTTAAAGGACAGGTGGATTATTTAGAGAATGCACTTGCTGATAATTATGAGGCTTCAAAATATACAGGAGAACTGGACGGGTCAGTATCAGTCGAAATGGCAGCGATATATCTTCTCCACGAAGAGAAAGGGCAAGCTATGAATGATATTTCTGCAATGATGCGAGTACTGGCCTTTTTCTGCAGGATATGTCCGTTCTGCATTTGTGCCAGGCAATGGCCCGAGAGCCGTTTCGCCGGTTTCTTGAAGAAAGTAGAGGGATCATGCCCCGCTTGCAGGGCTTATGCGCAAGTTAATGGAAAGGAATTCTGAATGGTGAAAAATGACGAGGGAGACGAATATTTCGGCAGGATGAATGACCCGACGTCGGTCGGAGTGATAAAAGGGCCATGCGGTGATACGATGGAGATCTATATAGTGGTCCGTAATGACACTGTAGAAGATGTTAAATACTTTACCGATGGGTGCGGAAATACCCGTTCCTGCGGGCATGCCGTGGCTCGCAGGGCAATAGGACGGAAGGTGACGGACGCTTTATCCATCAGTGCCGGTGAGATAATACGATCCGGAGAATGCAAACAGGAATCAGGCCGGCACTGCGCCATTCTGGCGGTGAGCACGTTGTATCGAGCGATTGCGGATTATCTGCTGAAGGCTTGAGGGGATTTGACATATGAAGATTGCCATAGCCAGCGGTAAAGGCGGCACAGGAAAGACGACAGTTGCGGTCAACCTGGCCTTGTTGTTTTCGGAAAAAGGAGAGGTGGTTCAGTATCTGGACTGCGATGTTGAGGAGCCGAACGGCCATATTTTCCTCAAGCCCGATGTCGCAAAGTCGGATGATGTGGGCGTTTTGGTTCCGGTCGTTGATGAGGGAAAGTGCGATGGCTGCCGCAAATGTGCTGATAAATGTCAGTATCACGCGATTGCTGTTCTGCAGAAAGCACTTGTTTTTTCAGAATTATGCCATGGCTGCGGAGGCTGTGCGCTCGTCTGTCCCAAGGGGGCCATTCAGGAGAAGAATCGTACCATCGGCAAGGTTGAATCGGGTAGAGCGGGGCAGGTGGATTTTGTGCAGGGCAGACTGAATGTGGGGGAAGCGATGTCGCCACCACTCATACGGTCAGTAAAGGCTAAAATCATCAAGAACGCGATCGCTATCCTGGATGCGCCGCCCGGAACTTCATGTCCTGTAGTAACGACGGTAAGGGATGTTGATTATGTTTTGCTTGTGACAGAACCGACTCCGTTCGGATTGAACGACCTTAAATTGGCTGTTGATATGATCAGAAAGCTTAAGCTCAGGCATGGAGTTGTAATCAATCGGGCTGACAGTGGAGATAGCCGCGTGCGTGACTATTGCGAGGCGGAAAGGATAAAAATACTGCTCGAAATTCCTGAAGATCGCCGGGTCGCCGAGGCCTATTCCAAGGGTATTCCGATGATAGAGGCTCTGCCGGAATGTAAACTGCAATTTGAGAAATTGATAATTGCAATCGCTACCGTCGCGCAGGGGCGATCAGGTTATTAGATGTTTTCGAAGGCAACGGATCTGTCTGCGGCAGAACTTTTTAGGCTAATTAGATCAAACGAAAGAGAATTATGAATACAGCGATGGAGTGCATACCGTGCTTTGTGCGCCAGGCGGTTGAGGCAGTGGAGATGACAGATTGCGATACGGCGCTGAAAGAAAAGCTGTTGAGACGAATCTTGACTGAGATCGCCTCGTCAGACTGGGTGGCCATGCCGGTGGTTATAGCACAACGAATTCAGCGCATGGTTCGGGAAGTGTCCGGCAACAAAGATCCATATTCCGGATTGAAACAAAAAATGAACAACATCGCCCTGGATCTTCTGCCGAGTCTAGGTGCTGTTATCGAGAGGCAGCCTGATAAGCGCGAGGCTCTGGTGAGACTGGCGATAGCCGGTAACCTACTGGATGCAGGATCTAAGAGCCGCCTTGCACTTGAAGATCTGCCGGCAAGGCTCCGCACTATTTGGGATGCTCCGCTTGCAGGGAGTGCCGGTGCCTTGTTTGCTGCAGCCGAAAAAGCAAGAAGCATCCTTTATCTGGCGGACAATGCTGGTGAGATTGTCTTTGACCGCCTTCTGATAGCGGCATTGCCCTTGGAAAAGGTAAAGCTGGCTGTGCGCGGTTTTCCAGTGATTAATGACGCCACAATTAAAGACGCCGAGCTAGCAGGATTGTCAGGAATGGTGCCGGTGATATCGAACGGATCAGATGCGCCTGGCACCGTTCTGGAAGAGTGCTCTGAGGAATTCAAGGCATGTTTTGATGTCGCTGACATGATCATATCCAAGGGGCAGGGCAACTATGAGACTTTATCGGGTGTGGATAAGAACATTTTCTTTCTGCTTTCAGTGAAATGTTCGTTGATAGGATCGTATATAGGAGCTCCTGTCGGGGCGCTGGTGGTGCTCAACGGGAAAAACTGAGGGAGGAGTTAATCAGATGCATATCTGCGGTTAGTCTCCTGTATGTCGCGCTGGCTGATCTCATTCCTATCAGGCGTGGACATCAAGGCTTCGGTATGCTTGCGCTGGATCTGGGTATCATAATGGCAGGTATAATTACAATTGATTTATTGGGGAGTCATTAGTGAGGGAAATAGTTGTTATCAGTGGCAAAGGCGGGACAGGAAAAACCAGTATAGTGGCTTCCTTCGCCGCAATAGCTGGGAATGCCGTGCTGGCTGACTGTGATGTTGATGCGGCTGATCTTCATCTCCTGCTTGCGCCGGAAAGTCGCCGGCA
>CAMCYG010000084.1 GCA_945883775.1 Victivallis vadensis | reverse complement strand
TTAAAATCCACACCGGCTATGTCGGTATATTCCTGGCCGGGCACTATATGCAGAGACTGAACCGATACCGAACTGCATTCCTTGCCATGAAGATCGGCAATAACCTCATCGAGGTTATGACGAACAATGCCATTCTCCTTGAGCTTTCTTATCACTATGCTTGAAGTGAACGCCCATCTGACATCGCAACCCTTGAACCGCTCCCTGGCACTGCGATCAACGAAATCAAACGTCTTCTGTGTGCTTGGCACTGTTGAACCAAACGCTGTCAAAACCACAACCGGCCTGGCGTTGGTTTCTTGGGACCGCGCACCGCTAACCGAAATAACAACTATTACTGCAGCTATACAAAACATTCTAATTAACATTTTCAAATCCTCAGCTCGCTGCAAGGGATACAAAAAAATCCCAAGACCTAATATGGCCATGGGATTCCGTTTCTATCCGTGACACCGAACTCGCGCTTCTTTTCCATCGAAGATATCTTCTTTGCGAGAGCATATAGGCAGGTCTTCTGACTCCCGGTTCAACCTTTGCTGCGCCTTCCCGTCAATTTTGTGACAGTGGCATATTGCAACTTTGTCCCCGGATACAGCGGCGGGTCCGTCTCCTTATCGCCTTCTCGGCGGTGGATATTCCCTTTTATCCTGAAAATCATTTCGGGACGCCAGTATGCTGTTATTCAATTATTCATTATTTTCTACGATATATGATCTCCATTTTAACGGCTCGGCAGGGACGCCTCGCCCTACCCAAGACAAGATCAGCTCTGCCCAATCCGAGGTAGGGCGAACCCTCAGGGTGAGCCGTCTTTTTTGTCAGCTCTCGTTACCTTACACCCAAGACGGCTCGGCCAGAGGCCTCGCCCTACCTCAGACAAGTCCAGGCCTAAAGCAAAAAAACCTTTGCTCTTTCGTTCGCAGAAAGGGCAAAGGTTTCTTAAAGTCAGACGACCATCTCTCTTTCTCGCGAAGGAGCCTAGCTGATCGAAGGTTGATGTTTTCTGACTCCCGGTATCAAACCTTTGTCCAGCCTTCTCCCTGCAACTGCAGGAATGGCACTTTAGGACATTGTAACCGGATACAGCGGCGCGACCGTGTCTGATTCCAACAGACTTCCATCACACCCTTCGTTTTCTTACGTGAATATATAAAGAACTATGTGCAGAAGTATCGATTATTACGGATCTCAAGTCAAGCGACACCTGTGAGCCGTCTTTTTCCGTTGTCTTTTCTCGCTGGGCACTCAGAACGGAGCAAAGAGTCCGGTGTGGACACCGGAACTACATCCAGAATTATGAATATGAGGATTAATTCTGTCTAAACTCTTTGATTCTATTCCAGATCCGTACGTGCTTTGAAGAAACGCTCCTGGATCTTTTCCATATACAGGTAGATACCTGGCGTCACAAATAGTGTAATGATCTGGGAGAATATCATGCCCCCAACAACGACAAGCCCGAGAGGAACACGACTGCTGGCATCAGCCCCGTACCCAAGAGCTATCGGAAGAGCACCCAGAATTGCGCACAGGCCCGTCATAAGAATCGGCCTGAACCGCACCAGGCAGGCGTCATAAATCGCGTCATAGCTGTTCCTGCCTTCACGTTTACGCTGTTCAGCAAAGTCAACCATCAGAATTCCGTTCTTCGTGATCAATCCTATCAGGACGAATACTCCTATATAGGCGTACAGCGACAGTTCCCGTCCAAACACGAACAATGTAAGGAACCCGCCGAACACAGCCACTGGCAGTGTAGTAAGAATCGTGAAAGGATGAATATAACTCTCATACAGGATTCCGAGTACTATGTATTTCAGGAATATGGCAATCAAAAGAAGAAAGCCCAAGCTGGCAATTGCCGTCTTGAACTCAAACGCATCGCCAACAAACTTCCCGCGGACTCCGGGTGGCAGAACCTTCGCGGCAATGCCCTCTATGGCCGATACGGCAATACCGAGCGGAAAGCCAGGCGGCATGCTGAATGAAATGGTTGCGGCATCATGCTGCTGCGCACGAGGCACGTTCTGCGGACCGGCATCCTCCGTCCACTTCGCAATGGATTTCAGAGGCACAAGGCCACCTGTGGTCTGGGAACGCAGATAAAGCAAGGCAAGATCGTCAGGAAGCCTCTTCTGACTCTTCTCCACTTCCGGAATAACCTGATACTGGTCCTGGTCGGTTGTGAATTGCGCAACATACCCCTGGGCATAAGCAAGAGCCAGCGACATTTCAATCGAAGCGGCGGTAATACCAAGGGAGGAAGCGCGATCGCGGTCTATCTCGACATTGAGCCGTGGCATATTCAGCTTCACACTATTCTGTACATTAAATATGAAAGGAAGATTCTTCTGGATCTCCTGCTGCAACGCCAAAGCTGTCTCATAAACCTGGTTGCGATTCAAGCCCATCAACATATAGGCATAATCACTGCCGACAGCTGTTGATTCCGCACCGGAACTGATCTTGAGGACAGGCATCGCACGTACAAAACAGACACCGTCCGGGATCATGAACATTTTGCCGATAAATCTCTGGGCCAGCTCATCAATGGTCGGCTGTCGCTTGGTCTTGATCAACCCGAACAGCTTTTCCGCTGGCTGGTCGTACAAGCGCTCCTTTGGCGACTTTAGGCGTATGAACACGAAGCCCATGCTCTGATCACCGCCCGGGCTAATCCCTGTAACATTACCGACCATCGTAACATTGGGATCGGCACGTACAACCGCGGCAACCTTGGACTGGTACTTCTGAATTTGTTCTGAAGAGGAACCCTGCGGCATGAGCATGGCACCCATAATGAAACTGCTGTCACCAGGGGGAAGAAACGCCTTTGGCAGCGCGCCAGGCACAAAATACAACGCCAGCGTTCCAATAATACATACAGCCCACATGACAACAGCCATCCACTTGTGATGCAGCTGCCAGGTAAGCGCCTTACCATAAGAGCGTGTCATTCCGCCAATAACACTGGTAATCCATTTCTGAATCTTGTTTGGCTCTTTGTGGTGCATTACTATCTGGGCGCACATCATCGGTGATAGAGTCAACGCGAGAAACGTTGAGATGACTACTGCATAGATGACAGTCACAGCGAACTCGCTCAAGTTACGGCCGACCGCACCGGTCATAAACACAAGAGGCGCAAACACAATCACCAACGCCGCACTGGTGGAAATCAAGGTGAACGTGATTTCCTTCATACTCTGAATAGCCGCAGGAATAGGCTTCTTGCCTTCTTCCAAGTGCCGAATGGTGTTTTCAAGAACCACGATAGCGTCATCCACCAGGAATGTCACAGCCAGCACAATACCCATCAGAGACAATGTATCGAGGTTAAAATTCGACATAAGCATCAGGAGCATTGTGCCGAGGAGTGTCACCGGGAGCACGACACTTGGTATGATAGTCTCTCGCACACGGCCAAGAAACCCGAAGATAACGAACACAACCAGTACAAGCGCTATTAGCACCGTGACTTCCACATCCTCAAGGGATTCGCGGATAGGTTTGGCGCCATTGAACAATGCCTCAACTTTAATCGCGCCAGGCAGTTCTTTCTTTGCCTCTTCCAGTGTCGCCGAAATTTTATCAGCCACTGCTACTGTATTGGCTCCGCTTACCCGCGAAATGGGCATTACCACACATTTATTATGCTCCGGGATTCCGGGCATATTAAATCGTATATCCACCAGATCATTGGCAAGACTGTCAACGCACTTCGCTATATCCTTCAGCCTGACAGGAGCATTATTACGGAAGACAATGATAAGCTCTTCATATTCTTTGGCCGTACGCAGTTGCCCCTGGGGCTCTATCGTAAACGTACGCATGGCGCCATTCAGACTGCCGCCAGGAATGTTCACCGTACCGGCCTTCAGGGCAACGGCCAACTCGTCCACCCCTATTTGATAATTCGCCAGTTTTTCCGGACTGAACTGTATCCTAACCGCCCGCTTCGCGCCGAAGACCTGCACCTTCGACACGCCCTCTATCATGCTCATCTTGCGCTGGACCACGTGACTGACGTAGTCATAAAGATCCCCGTGCAACAGGGTATCAGAGTAGAACATGATATAATAGATGGGGCTGTCCGACGGATTGAACTTCTGATACGTCGGCGGGGCAGGCAGATCCTTGGGCAGATTGTTCTGCGCACGAGTTATCGCTGCCTGGACATCAGGCGCCACAAGGTCTACGTCCCTCTTAAGGCTGAACGTCAGATTGATCGTGCTCATCCCTTCTTTATTATCCGACTGCATGCTCTGCAGTCCGTTGATCTGTATAAACTCGTTTTCAAGCGGAGTTGCAACGGCACTGGCCATCGTTGCCGGACTGGCGCCTGGATATACTGCGGTTACCTGAATTACAGGATAATCCACAGTAGGAAGACTATTTACCGGCAGACGAAAATATGCCCATAGACCAAACACAATGATGACGACTGTCATCAACGTCGTCATTATCGGCCGTCTTATAAAGACTTCTGAAAAATTCACAGTTTACTCCATTCCCTAAAAGCAACCCGTTGTTTGCTATAAAAATGCAGGGCCGCTATTCAGCAGCGACCGTCAGCGACGACCAGCGCCGCCTCTGCATGCCTTTTATTTACCCGCTTCGCCCTGCTGCTGTTTCTTTTCACCCATAGCGCTCAGATCCATCATCTGCGCACCAGGATAAAGCATAAACTGACCAAGCAGTACAA
Source organism: Victivallis vadensis (assembly GCA_945883775.1). Lineage (GTDB taxonomy): Bacteria > Verrucomicrobiota > Kiritimatiellia > UBA8416 > CAMCYG01 > CAMCYG01. The sequence continues at coordinate 7,158 of CAMCYG010000084.1, read as the reverse complement.
TAGGCTCATCCGCCTCTACGCCCTCGACTATCTGTATCATATCTTTGTAACGCACCCCGATCTTAGCCGGACGCATATCCGCTAAAGCGATCTTGCCGGCGTTACCGTTCGGGTCTTTCCCGTCTTCCATCTTCACCGCATACAGATACGGACCGCTCTTACCGAACTGAACTGCGCTCTCCGCCACCATCACAGCGCCGGTAATTGTACCTGCATAGATACTTACATTAGCAAACTGATTGGCCCATAGTTTCATTCCTGAATTAGGCACTTCGCCGCGCAACAGGATTGTTCCCGTCGCCGGATTCACGGCATTGTCGACAAATTCAAGAGTGCCCGCATAGCTGTTGGTTTCGCCGCGCGGCGTTATATCTATCTTTACCTTGCCCTCGCCCATCGCCTTGCGAATTGCAGGCAGATACTGCTCCGATACCGAAAATGCCACACGTATGGGATCATAGCTGCGGATATTCGTCAGTCTCGTAGCACCGGCTCCGACCAGATTTCCTTCATCTAAATATCGCTTGGAACAAACACCGTCTATCGGTGACTTGATAGAACAGCGAGTCAGGTTGATATTAGCCTGCTCAAGCAGAGCCTCATCCATCTGGAGCTGAGCCGAAAGCGAGTCTACTTTTGTCTTGATTGCATCGAGATTCGCTTTGGAAATCAGATTCTTTTCGAAAAGAGGCTGATTCCGCTCAAGCGTTATACGGGCCAGTTCAAGATTGGACTTGTCAGCATTCACCATCCCTGTTGCCTGTTTTACACGCGCAGCGTAATCACTGGGATCTATCTCGAAAAGCGGTTGACCGGCTTTCACCACTGCACCATCTTTGATCAAGCTTTTCAAAAGCACACCTGACACCTGCGGAACAATGTCGATACTCATGCACTCCTCGGTGTTCCCAAAGGCGCGGATGAGGACCGGCGTATCCATCGCTACTGCTTTACCAATGGTCACCGACGCCGGCGGCATTTTAAAAGGCTGTTTCTTTTTTCCACAGGAGCTCATTGTCAGCGCCAGCAGTCCGCAGGTCATAAGCATCAACGCAATACGTATTGTACGTTTCATTGTCTGAATCCTTCCTCGTTATTTTTGAAATATTTTTGTGGCGTCGCCTGCTCCGCCTTTTTCCAGCAGACCAGTTGAATATGCCAGATTCGCCATAGCGGTAAACACTTCCTGCCGGGCAGCCACATTCTGTGTGCGCGTCTGCGCAAGAAGCTTCTCTGCCACAAGAAGATCCAGTATGCCTGTCAGCTGCGCCTTATAACTGTCCAGAGCCAAGGCATGTGCAGATGAAGCACTCTTCAGCAAAGCCTGACTCGACCTGTACTTCTGCAAGGCCGTAGTATAGTTATGATACCGGACCCAGACATCGGCGCTGGCGGCCAGCTCTGCCTGCTGCAGCTGGGCTTTGGCCGAATCAGCCTGGGCAATGGCCGTGCGCTCCTCGCTGGTATTCTGGAAGCCGTCGAATAAGGTCCACTGCAGACTCACCCCTCCGCTGAGCGCCACATCGCTGTCCTGCATTTCCTTACCACTGGCAACTGTATAATTATTCTGGTTGAGCGCTCCGTTGAGATACAGTGATGGCCAAAAAGCGGCTTTAGCTACTTTAATGGCAGCCTGTCTGGCGGCAAGACTTGCGCGTAGCGCCGCAATGTCGGGCCGGCGCTTCATGGAGTCATCGATAAGCTTAGTCATATCCTGTAGTGCAGGCGCATCCGGGACTACCCCGGCCGGAGGTGTCAGCTGTATCTCCGTATCAGCAGGAACCCCTATCGCCAGACAGAGATAGCCGCGCGCAGTTTTATAAAGACCGTCCGCATTAGCCTTATCATAAAGGGCCTGGTCATAACCGGACTGAGCCTGAAGAGTCTCAAGTTCAGTGCCGATTCCATGCTTGAGCATTTCAGACGCCACTTCCAATGTTTTCAGAGAATCCTTGACACTGACCTCAGCCGTTTCTATGCCAGCCTGTGCGCTGACCATCCCGTAGTATGCCGTCTCAACAGCAAGCAGGATGTTCTGTATAGAACGGTTGAACTCGAAGTCTGCAGCATATACAGTCTGCAATGCCTGCTCGACTGCCGCCTTACGTCCTCCTCCAAAATTGAGCACAAGATAGTTCATCTGCAAGCCAGGCCCATATTTCGAATAATCAGAATCGAACGAACCGGGGTCCGCCGTAACAGTCTGACTGGCGCCCGACACAACAGCCTTGACCTCTGGCATAAAATAACCCTGCGCATACGTTACCTGTTCAGCCGCAATACGCGCATCATTCCATGCTTTGGCGCTGGCCGGATTGTTCTGCAATGCTACATCCACCAGATCCGCAAGCAAAAGCGGCTTTGCGAAATCCGCTTTCTTAGCGCGAACCGCATCCCAGATATCATTATTCTTCTGCACATCATCCGACGGCTTCCAAGGCGAATACGCATTTTCCAGTTCCGGAGCAGACACACACCCGGCAAACACACAAAGCACCACAAGCCCCATGCAAATATTCTTCATTTCTTAGTACCCTTTCTGCTCCTGCCAGATGGCATGGCAGCTTTCAAAGTCATATCGACAACTGTCCTGACGTAGGCCCCTGAGGGAACCGATACAAAATCAAACACTATCTTCTGGAATACGTAATGAACCAGCGATCCCAGAAATATCTGCGCATACACCTGCGGATTGGACATCTTCAACCTGCCGCACTTGATCTCGGCCTTAAAATAATTTGCGAGTGCATTAAGCCTCTGGACCGGCTGAGGGATGCCCGAAGCATCACAAGACGGCGACTTTATTGTTATGCCGCTGGATCGCACCATCATGATTCTCGGCAGGACGATGTGCATATGTTCAAGCACCTCTCCTCCGACAATTTCGAGATTCTTTCTAATGTCACTCTTGCCAGCTGACCGCATCAGCTTATCCGCCCATGATGATATTCCTTCATCATCCTCCATGGCGGCCATAAAAAGATCCGGCTTTGTCTTGAAATGCTTAAACAGAGACCCCTCAGATACGCCGGCTTCTCTGGCAATCGCCCTGGTTCTGGCGTTGTAACCATCCCGGAGGAACACCTCCCTGGCTGCGGTCACAATCGACTTACGATCTATGGATATCGGCCTTGTCATATACGAATCCCCTTTGACACTTTATTAAGTGAGTACTCACTCAATAATAGATTCCCTGCTCAATGTCAAGCGGTGGTTCGTTTGCAATCTACACATTGCATTTCTGCCGGAAACCCCTGCCGGCTTGACCGGCAGGTGAACAAGACTGTTGGTAAATCAACCCGAAGGTTGATTTGCTTTGGGCAATAGTCTTGTTCACCTGCGACGCTAGGTCGCAGGGGTAAACCCCGCAGAGCTGCAATGCGCCCTTTCTGCTTGAGGTGCGGCGCCCGTCTATTTACAACCGTCATTTCCATTGCGACTCAGCCAGCCTTCTTCGCTCAAGAGCTTCGCAGGCCAAGGAGGATTCGCCCTACCTAGCGGCCGGCGCGTGACACTATCCTTCGTCCAAGCACTTCGGCCCGGCAAGCATGCGCCGCTACAGACAGAAAAACTTTCCTCACTGTAACTGAGCTTGCTTGCCAGGCCATAGCCTTTTGGCGACGGCTGGTGTCAAGCTCAGTCTTTTCCGCCCTGTCGCAGTCTCGAAAAGAGCCTTGAGGCGAACAGATAGGCGCGCCTGGTCGGATGGAGAATAGTCGGCCTCTATTTTCAAGAACGGGAGACCAAGTCTACCGCTAAGCTCCTTAACCTGCGCCGATTCAACGTCGTACGTGATGCACGTGCGCCAGACCAGATCAACAATGCAATCAGGCCGGTAGTCATGCACCAGCCGCTCAAGAAGCCTAAACCGGTCATCATTTGGCGTCATCACTGAACACGGGAGATGGTAATATTTCTTAGCGATGGCCTTGATCACGTCGCCACCCTCCACCACATCCTCCATCACAGGCTTCAACCCACTGCAGTTCTCCTGACAGACCACGACTGCACCATTGTCCTCTATTATATCCAGCACGGCTTCCGCGCCATGAGGGACTGGCACACCGGTCAATAATACTCTTGTCTTGTCATTGTTTTTCAAGCGGCACGGCGTTTCTTTTGCCAAAGCGATGATCTCGCGGCATTTAGCATGATACTCAGGCATGCAGGCTATCAGGTTATTGCTCATCACCAGCACATCATGGCCGGTTAGCGGCGGATTATCGCTCTTCATCAATGAATACAACTCGCGCTTCAACGCTCTTTCAGCGTTCATCTGCCGCACAGCTGATCTCAAGTCGTTATCAGTGATCTTAATGCCAAACTCTGACTCCAGTCTGGCCTTCAACTTGTTAATCTCACTCACCCAGTGGATAAAGGCATCCTTATCATCCGGTTTCTGAGGAAGCTCCAGAACCTGCATCTTGTGCCGCTTTGCCAGCAGCTCGTACATCTTCTTCTTGCCATCGCAGGTCGTTTCGGCAACCAGCAGGTCCGCCATCTCAAGAAATGGATTCTTCTTCTCAAGGCTGAAGCCATAGGTCGACTTGATAAGCGGACAAAGATTTACCGGCAAAACACGTTCAGCCGCACACGACATCTCATAAGATCCGCCACACAGACAGACAGGAACGGCACCAGCCGCAAGGATAAGCTCGCGCGGCGTGTATTCACACATTGTCCCCACGATCCTGCGTCCATCCTGCTTGGCCTGCACAGCATACTCGTAGGCATGGCTTACCATGTCATTGAACCAGGCAAGCGGTGATAACTTTCTTGTGCTTCTGGTGCTTTTGGCACATTGGCATTTTGATCTAACACTCGACTTCATTAGGAAGGAGCATATCAGCAAGGTTCTTTGCATAGCAACAAGGAAGAAGGACGCAAAAAAGTTGCTGCTCTCGTCCAGAACGGCTCACCGTTAACCAATGCTTCGCCTCTTCGACGGTTCGGCAAGCTCAGAGCAGTAAGCTCAGAGCTTCGCAGGAGGATTCGCCCTACCTAGCGGCCGGCGCATGACACATGCGCCGCTACAAACAGAAAAACTTTCCTCACTGTAGCTGAGCTTGTGTCAAGCTCAGTCTTCTCCGCCGGAGCATGACACCATCCTTCGTCCAAGCACTTCGGCCCGGTAAGCATGCGCCGCTACAGCTTGCTCAATTTCAGCATTTCTCAATATAAACTCCTTTTAGACATATTGGTAGGGCGAGGCAGCCTGCATAGCCTCTTGGCGACGCACGGGTCTCTGCCGAGCCGTCTTCATTGCCGTTAAAGCCAAAGCGGCATCGGCCCGGTTGATTTCCTGTCGAGCTGGCCGGAAGCCAGCAATGCATCCAACTGTACAAGGATATGTGCCTTGTCCCTCGGCAATCGGGCCTCTATAGGAACGACATTCGACGCATGATTGGCCCTGAAGACCGTGCCTTTCAGGTCGAGCTGTGCAATAATATCCCGTAATTCCCCGACAAGCTGATATTCGGTGAGCTGGATAAACCGGCCTGACTTTACATCTTTATAAAGCTCAGTGTCCGGCACAGGAACAACGCGCAAGGCCGCCAGCAGGCGCGGCTGCATACGGTTCAGCACGGCGGCAGTATTCTCAGCATGTTCTTTTTTCCTGGCTGCGCCGCCAAGCCCCAGAAGAATCATAACTGTCATATTCAAGCCGCAGGCCTGAGCGCGTGTTCCAGCCTCGATCATCAGCTCCGCAGTTTCGTTCTTCTTAACTGACTTGAGGGTTTCTTCATCGCCGCTTTCCAGCCCCATGTAAAGCGTATGGAGCTTCATCCCGCGCAACATCTTCAACTGTTCGTCCGTCTTCTTGATTATCGAGCTTCCAGTCGCGTACAGATTCACCCGCGCCAATTGCGGAAGGTTCCTGCCCAATTCCGACAGTATCATCTGCAGTTCATCGAATGACCGGCTCATGACATCGCCGTCAGCCAGGAACACTCTTCTGGTTTCAGGTGCCATCCTCGCCTCAGAGGCGATCATGCCGGCAATCGCCTTGCCGGACAATCTGCTGTATTCCACATCCTTGTACATCCCGCAGAATGTGCAGCGGTTATACGGACAGCCCCGGTCAATCTGCAGTATCAGACTATCCGCCTCAGCTGGCGGCCTGAACATTGGATTATTTGAAAATAAAACGGCCATTGGAATTAAGTATTTAAACTAACGTCCATTTCTTTTAACGCTGTCTTGACCTCAACCAAACGAAGACATTTTATTGCTAAATTTAGATTCCCGTAGGGGCGCTGCTCGCCGGCGCCCGTCTTTCTCCCTCAGCATTGTGGCGTTGTTGAGCAACGCCCGCGGGAAATATTAATTCTGTCCTCTGGATCCATAGGATCCGAGGAAACATTCTGTCCATTCTGTCAAAATATCCAGGTCTTTTCCGCCGGCGCATGACACCAGCCTTCGTCCAAACACTACGGCTCGGCATGCATGCGCCGCTACAGTTTACTCAATTTCAGCATTTCGCAGTATAAAGGCCTTAGCTTGATAGCAATGGGCCTCGCCCTACCTCAAATCAGGAAAGGTAGAGCGAACCGTCCTTGGCTCACGAAGCTCAGATCGCGCATAGGACTTCGCGTGACATAGAGAAGGCGAGGCCGGGCGGCTATTTTACCATTACCTCATAACTGCCGGATCGATCATCGCTAATCCTCAAGCCGGTCAGATTGCGACTCCCGTCCAAATCAACATCCAGGCTTTCCTTGGCCTTGAACTTATGCGCGACTTTAATGGGTGTGGCTTTTCCGCCTTCCCGGGCAACGACTGTATTTATGATGACCTCTCCTTCGGTACAGGTGATACGGCAAGTTGTCGCCTTCTTGCTTATGGCGAACTCTTTTGCATCACCTCCGGCTTTGGCTGTACCGACCTTGGTCCAACTATCCTTCTTATCCTTTGCATAGACAGTCACTGCCGTTAAGAGCACCGCACAGACAACAGCCGACATTCCGATTAATATTTTCCGTCTCATTCCACGTACCTCTTTTTTTACCTGATGAGCCCGTCCCCACGGGCTCAAACGGGGTTCAACCACGTTCGTTTTGATCTTAACCATTCAGGTTAAGATCAAAACGTCACGTCTTTGCGTTGGCAGCCGCCCAGGCTGCCGCGCAAAGTTAATTTTGCACGGACTTTGGTGCA
>CAMCYG010000083.1 GCA_945883775.1 Victivallis vadensis | reverse complement strand
CTTCCTGCGGCGGTATTTCTGCCGAAATTGCCGAATGAGCCCTGACTAACATCACCCCGAATCGCTACTGTGCCATGATACATATTGAGGAATGAGCTCTTGTTGTCATAACCAACATCGCCGTCGGATCCGCGCAAGGCGCAGACAGCAGTAGGGGTCTGGAGGTAGTTTTTCTTTTCCGACTTCTCGCCGGACTTGAACCACAGCTTTCCGACATAACAGGTAACCCTTCTGGCATCCTCATCCTTCTTCCAGAAAAGTATTCCCTTCTTCTCAACTCTCTCGTCACTGCCGGCTACTGTATACGGGCTCACCTTCATCATGGCGCCGTCAGTCATCTCCACCTCGACTTCGCCCTCGTCGGTCTTGATACGGTCACCGGTCTTGAGCTTCTGGCCTACTGCTGTGACTTTCAAGACTTCACTGCCGGAAAGAATCGACACAACCCCGGAAAACTTCGATACTTTACCGATTTCTTTCAGCCCTACAGCCTGCACAGCTTCAGGTTTGGGGTTCTGTGCATGAGCAAGGCTCATCTGCAAAGCAATTCCGATAATAACAAATAATCGCATAATTCTCATTTTGACCTCCATAGAAATCAGCTACGTTATACCGACAAACAGTTTAGAATGCTAATAAATTCAGGCTCCAGCTTAAACGCAATATTTTGTTTCTACTTACTTGTGAGCTTGTAGACCCCATCCCATTTCGCACCTTTTGCAACCGGTGGCGTCTCCTTAAAGCGACGACAACGCTCAATAAATACTTTTGACGGATTTGTCTTCTGGTCAGGATATTGTTCCAGCTTATAGGAGCGCTCGAAACATTCAATCGCCTTGTCCCACTCCATCGCGAAATAGAGCGATTTACCTTCGTGAAACAGTTTTATCAGTTCTTTCTGTGCTTCAGTCGTCTTGTCCTTGAAGGCCATCAATTCAAAAACCTCGACGGGTTCCGACCTGCCGACGACAACCATCTTATCAATTGCCCGCATGTCTATAAAATCACCGACTTTGTGGATAGCCCCAACCTCATCCGGGAATTCGGCATTGACCGCCATCTCGCTGGCAAGGATGAAGACGCCGTACTGCTTGGATGCCGCCTCAAGCCTTGCCGCCAGGTTGACCGGATCGCCCATCATGGTGTAGTTCATTCTTATCTCGCATCCCAGATTGCCAACCACCACCTCTCCTGTATTGACGCCTATACGCATCCGCATGTTATGCACGATTTCCGGCCATTTTGCATCAGGATGCCATTCCTGAGGCCCTAATTTCTTTATATTCCTCGCCTGCACGCTTGCCGGAACATCTTGCTCCTTTGACCACTTATCCCTCAGCTCGGCCAACCGTTCCTGCATTCTGAGCGCAACGGCGCAGGCTCTGAGCGGGTGGTCTTTAACCTCCTTGGGGGCATTGAAGAAAGCCACGATCGCATCGCCGATATATTTATCCAGAGTACCCTTGTCATGGATCAATATATTGGTCATGTTGGACATGTAATCATTTAAAAGCTCAAGGATATCGTGCGGCGACAGCTTTTCCGAGAAAGTCGAGAAACCTGCAATGTCAGTGAAATAAGCCGTGATAACCCTGCTTTCGCCTCCGAGCTCCGGCATCTCGCGTTTTCTGACCATCTCATCAATGACCTCAGGCGCAAGGTATGCGCCGAAAGTGCGATGCAGGAACTTCTTATCTTTCTGCTCGGTCGCAAGCTTGAATGCAAAGATATTGATGAACGATACCAGGCTTCCGGCAAGCAGAGGGCTGGTGGTCAGGACAAAATTCTTCGTCACAAACAGATAGAACGATAAGCCGCCTATTGCGACCAGCGATGCAAACAGGCAGACCCACGATACCCTGACGCCGGAAAACATGTAAACCATAGTGATAAGCAGGCAGATCAAGCCCAGCAGTTTGATGTCCAGCCACGGTATATCCAGCGAACGCGATATCATGTTGCCGGTGATGACAGTGCTGAGTGCATTTATTATCACGCTTATGCCGGGCAGCGTTCCGCATGGCGTTGAATGAACATCTCCCAACCCCAGGAACGTTCCGCCAGAAAAGACATACTTCTCCAGATACTTGTCAAATCCCTGCTCATATGCGCCATATACGGCTTCTGTCAGCACCGCCTCGGAAAGATGATATTTAGCCGCCTGTCCGGCTTCAGCTGCGAACTGGGGATAAGAAGCATACGCCTCTGTGAACTTACCTGCCGGAACTCCTGAAGACTTAAGGAATTGATAGTAATAGAACCAGCGGTTCTTTTTCTGGTCCTTGGCCAGGAAGCCGAGGAATACGGCAGGATCATTCACCTTCTCGCCAATCTCATCTGCCGCCATTGCCTCTGTCTCCATGGCCCTGGCTTCGCAATAGCCCAAGAACCATTTCTCAAGGCCGGCGATGTCATAGCCCTGCCGATCTTTTACCTTGCCGTCCTTGTCGACTTCAGGCAGGTCTGGGTAATCAGGCATATTGTAGACCGTATGATATCCCTCTGTCTGGAATCTGCGCACCTGATGACGCTGACCTGTTTTATCATCGGTGGATATTCCTTCAGAGCCGGCAAAGTTTATGAGGAATGTTCCGCAGAACTGCAGAGGCAGTCTAATATCGGTAGCAGTGTACTCCACAAGGGATATCTTGCTCATCCCGGAATCCCTGACTGCATCAAGAACCTCCCAAGTATCCAGCACTTTGAATTTCCCGTCTGGAAGCTTGCGAACTCGGAGCGGATATTTAGACGGCATATCGGCAACCGGATCCATCGCCCAGAGACGCTTAACGCATCTGTAGAGATTTGTATTATACTGATAGCCGGCTGGGCATCCCGGATTGATGACATTAGCCATCAGATTAGATGCCAGCATTACCCTTTCGCGCTCATGGTTCCTGATGTCCTTCTCGGGAATACATGCATTGCGCAGGACAATTGCATCCTGCTCTATGACAATATCCTCCCTGCTGAGATGATAGTAGTCCTTGAGGCACTGGAGCACTATGGTCATGACATTACGATTGGTGCCCTCGTGATCCGTGTATGTGTAATAAAGCGGCCAGCGCCTTACCTTGCCGTCGAAATCTCTGAAGACATTGATGACAGTCGGGATGGTATTGCTTACAAAACCGTCAAGGATAGGCTCGAGGGAAGAGAATTTGATATCCGACTCCAGCCCTGCCGCCGGAAGATCAAATTGACGAAGCCTGTCCTCATTGCGCGCTATTCTTGCAAGAAACTCAGGAGGCAGTGAACCCCGTTCCCTGTCAACCAACTGCAGATCAAGGTAAACATTGTCGTACTTTGCCAGCGCCGTCGACAATTCCCCGTCCATATTCTCGTATACAGAACTCAACTTCCGGGCGACATCATCTTCTACTTTCAGATTCTCCGTTATATATTCGGGCATCTTTTCGGAGTCGACGAACAGAACATCGAAGAAAACGCGGCCAGGCGAGAATTTCTGTATTTTATTGAGATAACGCGCATGGACATATCTTTTCCAGGGCCATTTGCCGATATACGCGAGGGACTCTTCGTCGAAAGCTTCAAGGATAAGACGATCTGAAGCATATGGATTATCAAGTTCCGGATCGGGATCGCGAAGCCAAAACAGAGAATCATATATCACCTTCTCGACTGACATGATAACAGGGGTGTGGGTCAGTATGGTTATGAATCCGAAGCTGACTGCGGCAAACAGCAAACCCCACGCAAGTTTCTTAATCATTCTCATCTTTGGAATAATGGCATTGAGTTATTGTAATATCAAGAAAATGAACCTATGAGACGGAGAAGAAATATCTCTCACAGAGCACGCAGAGATCACCGAGAAACAGAGCCACAACTAAAAGGCGCGCCCGGCAACATCTCTGTGTCCTCTGAGGGCTCTGCGAGAACTGATTTTAAAGCTTCACTTTCTCGATCTCGACATACCGCCCGAGGCAGGCAAGGAGCAGGAATGTCGACTGCAGTATTGCCGGGCTGCGGAAAGGCAGATCTATCATGCTATGCACATAGAGAAAACCAATGCCTAGCGCCATAAACAACAGCATGCCATGTTTCCAGACTGGAAATGTGAAGCACGGCCATAGAAGACAGATGACAATAATCGAAATCAACGAAAGCCCGACTACGCCAAACTCGGTCAGAAATTGAATTGTGTCGTTATGGACATTAGCCCGCCCTGTCTGTTTAACAAGAGGCCACGCGGCCTGCGGCATGTATGCCCCGACAAGATGCCTGTACCCCCACCCGCCAGTCCCGTACCATGGCGCATCCTCCCATATCTTTACGGCACTTACGACCTGCCACCACCGCGTATCCACATCCTTGATAAATTCCTCCCCATCGACCAGCACCTTCAGTTCTACTTTCAATTTATCGACGGCCATCCCGGCAACCAGATAGTATCCCGCCATGGTGAATATGACTATTCCTGCTATTATGTTTACACGCAGGGCCGGATGAAGGTTCCTGGACCCATAAAATACGGCATACCACACTGCAATCACAACGACCGCCCAAGATAGAAGCACAGAAGCGGCGACAAGCGCCAGATGAACAGACATTAGGCATACCATGGCAGTTATCAGATATATGATCATCCAAGACCTGCTTCTCTGCCTTTTCTGCACCAGGAACAGCTGACGAAACAGCATTCCCACACTCAGGCAAAGCATAAGGAAGAAGAACTCGCCGGCATGATTCTGATACGCAAAGACAGAAAAGAAATGAGTACTCATCGGCTGTATCCAGTAGATTGCCTTGGCTTTCAGCACATACTGAACTATCCCAAATATCCCTGCCAGAAAAGAATTGATTATCATGATATTCAACACCAATCGGATCGCCCGCTTTGTCGCCAGACAGTACCGCACAGAAAAGATAAGGCCAGCAACCGGCAAAAACCAGACCAACATCTCCCAGGCTTCGGATTTCTTTATTGATGACGGAAAACCCTGCATCAAAGGCTGGGCATATGCCCATTTAAGCTTCAACTGGTCCCAGAAGAAATAGCGGTCGCTGTTATGCCACTGCAGGGAAAGGAAAATCAGTAATCCTGAAGTTGCCCAGAAAAGCGGATCAAGCAGAATCCGGCGCGGCTTGACACCCGGCTCTTCGTCCTTGCTGGCGAACAGGCCATTGCACAGCCTTGATATAAGCGGCACAAGTAAGCATACCAGGCCAAGATAGAATATCGGCGGCTGATATCCGTTTGGGCTCCCGCCCCGCACCCATAAAGTGTAGAGGAGGAGAACACTGATTGCTGATATTGCTACTTTTGACATATTAAGAAAACCACAAGAGGTCTCTCACAGAGTAAGAACATTTAACCGCCGACCGTGTCCCGCCGTAGTGTTGCTCTTCCATGAAGGCGGATAAACACAGATACCACCCTTCGGCGGAAAACAAATATATACTCTCTGCGTCCTCTGTGAGCTCCGTATTAGATAGCTCTTACTTCTTACTACTTCTGCAGAATCAGTACACCAGACTTAGACCTAATTTCGTCATGTACTGCTTGTAGTCGTTGGAGTCGAAGGTGGAATCCTTATCCTCATACTTCTGCTCGAAGTAGATTTTCAATGCTTTTACAGGCGGCTGGTAGGTTACCCTGAAGGTTCCAGTATAGGTATCGTCCTTCTTCTTTTCCAGCACACCATCACGGTCGATCAGTTCCGTAAAGTCATTCTGAGCGTACATGCCCGTGAGCGAAGCTGACCATTCCTTTACGATATTCCAGGTGGCACCGAGTGAGCCGCGGACCGTCTCGTTAAAGTTATTTGGGTCTTGGGATGCCGGCTCTATGCCGCTGTTGATATTCGCATTCAGACTGACCTTCTCAGTTGTCTTCCATGAGCCGGTAAGTTTATAGGCCAGAGTCGATATATCATTGTCACTTCTATGAGTCATATAGCCGATGCCTGATTCCAGATTGATTTTGTCAGTATTGCGGGTATTAAATCCGAACATTGCTGTAACATACTTGCCGTCTTCTCTATTTCCATCGCTGACCTGAGTTCCGCTATCAAGCAGAACACCGATCCTGGACTTGTCGGTGAAATCGTGGAGGGCATTAGCATTCACCGAGTTCTCGTACCAGTCGAAATTCAGCGGGCTTTCATAAACTGTATTCTGATAGCTATAGCCTATATCGCCATCCAGCTTATCAGTGAACTGCCTAGCTCCGGAAAACCCGGCATCGGTCACGCGCCTCGGTTCGATAGTGCCCGTCGAGTAATCCAGCGACTGGATATCCTCGTATGATTCACGCACTATCACCTGGACCGTATCCTTATCAAACATCTTGAACTTCAGCGACTCGCCCCAATCCTCATGATTCTCGTCGGTCTCATCCATATAACGCTCCAGGGCGCCCCAGAGATTCGCGTTCATTCGGACTTTCTCAGCCTGATTACTGACACCAAGACCGAATTTAGTGTAGAAAGACAGATCGCTGATCTCATCATTGGGCTGTAAGCTGACGTTAGAGTCATATATGCTTTCGATATCGGCTCCGGGCGTAAACACAAAGCCTTTATAGATTATCCCGTTCTCAGCATCCTGAGCCAAAGCGGCTGACGCAACCAACGCACACATCAATAAATAAAGATTTTTCTTCATAACACAACCTCCTTATTGCAATAAATCGAACATTTCTCACAGAGCCCACAGAGATCACAGAGAAAATTACATGCGCTTCGCACCAGTTATAACCCTCTGCGCCATCCGTGCACTGGTCATAATTCTGACTACTGGATTCTGAATCCTGAATTCTCTCTTAAAACACTCTTTCCGGCACATACACTACATCACCCGGATAGAGCTTGATGTCGCTATCAACCTCACCTTTAGAACCAACTGACTGCAGATCCACCTCTATCTGCTCCGTCTGTCCATTTTTTTCACGGCTGATCTTGATTCCATATATCTTAGCGCTGGTATCGAGTCCGCCTGCAAACTGGACAGCCATGCTCAAAGTTAGATCCTGTGTCGGCGGTATATTCACACGGCCCGGCTTCTTGACTCTCCCGAGAACGGTGATATATCCCCACGGCGATATAGCGCTGTCGCCGGTTTCCAGTACAAAATCCACATCAATTGAGGGATCGCGTAAATACGCGCTATACTGCGTCTTGAGCATTGCCGATAGATCCCGAAGAGTAAGGCCCTCCACTTTGATATAACCTACCAGCGGCAATGTGATTATACCACCTACTGATACCCGTTTGAACGGCTCATCCACTTCCTTCTTCCCGCCGGCAAACACCGTTACTTTAATCAGTAAACCCTGCTTTATAACCGGCTCCTGAGGTTTCACCGAGTCGCCGGATTTCTTGTCATTTGCCTTATCCGCTGGGATTCCGTTTCCATTTGCCTGCTTTCTGCCCACCGTCAACCGTCCACCGTCAACCGCCTTTCTTTCTTCATTAACATGCGACGGAGGCATCCTAAGCCTGGCAGGTGCTGACCGGTCCAAAGGAATAAAGGGTCCACAACCAGAAAGACCGCTTGCCAGCAGGAACATGAATATAGATGATTGAAGCCTCATAAGCGCAAGAAGGTACTCATTACGGATTGAATAATAAAGCCATTTTTCTCAACCCATCATGATCGTGCAATTCGACAAGCCTTGATATTTCATTAATATCCATAGACATTGCCTCAGCAGAAGCAGGGTTCGCCCGTCTGATAACGGATATCTGGTCATTTGCCGTCTTGGATATACATTCGCCGTCGGCAAAAAGCTCTTCTGAAATCTTTTCCCCCTGGCGAAGGCCCGTATATTCTATCTTGATATCTTTCTCGGGCACTAGTCCCGCCAATTCTATCATCTTCCTTGCAAGATCGACGATCTTCACAGGTTTCCCCATTTCGAGTACCATGATATCCCTGTTACGGCCTATACAACCAGCCAGAAGAACAAGGTCGCACGCTTCAGGGATTGTCATAAAATATCTCTCCACCTCTGGACTTGCAACCGTCACAGGCCCGCCCTTACTTATCTGTTCTTGAAATATTGGGACCACGCTACCACTGCTCCCAAGGACATTCCCAAACCTTACAGCCAGGCAAGTTGTCCTGCCGTAATCGCCTTCTGTCACAATCCGCTCGGCCAGTCGTTTTGTCGCCCCCATTAAGCTTGACGGCCGTACCGCCTTGTCGGTTGAAACAAGAACGACCCTATCTACACCTTTATCGACAGCGACATCTTTCAGCACTCTGGTTCCTATGACATTAACGCTGAAAGCCGCCGGCTCATTGATCTCCATCAACGACACGTGCTTATAAGCAGCCGCATGATACACAACATCGATGCCGCCCGCTTTCTCCATGGCAAAACGAACATCACCCTGATTTCTTACGTCGCCGACATACGGGATTATTTTAAAACCCGTCGCCAATCCACTCAGCTTCCTGTCCACATTGAAAAGACTTGCCTCACTTATATCAAAAAGCAGCAAAACCGCAGGCTCGTAGAAAGAAATCTGCCTTGCCAGCTCCTGGCCGATGCTACCGCCCGCACCGGTCACCATGATTCTTTTGCCTTTTATAAAGCCTCTGATCTCCGTCCTGTCAAAATGCTGGACATCTCGCCCGAGGAGGTCATCTATCTCTATCTTCTTAATTTTTGAAATGACAAAATCGCCGCGCGCCAACTCGGCAAGCGACGGCACCATCCGGAAAGAGCAGGCCACCCCTGCCTTAACACAGTCATCGACGATCCCTGACAGCTCTGCCGGCTTGTTGAAAGGAGGAAGAACAAGAACGCTGGTTGGCTTCATCTTCTTAGCCAGATTGCCCAGAGTTGATATCGGCCCGTATACACTGATTCCATGCAGTCGCATCCCGACATGCGATGGATTATCAGTGACTACACCTATGACACTGCCAATCATCCTGAGCTGCGAGCTTTTAAGCAGCACATCCAGATCCTCTGCATTCCCGATAATCAGCAACCGTTCCACTCCTTCAATGTCACTGACAACGCCATAAGTCCGTTCCCTGATATACCTTGCCAGCACACGGCTTCCGGCAAGCCAGAATCCGAGGAGAAGAAATTCCAGCACAAACACAGACCGCGGATATCCTCCAAACGACATACTGCGGAAGAAGAATATCATCAGCGCAAACACGACTATAGATACCGCCAGTCCTGCGCCCAACCGGACGAGGTCATAAATGCTGAAATACGACCACATCCCCGAAAACAGTCTGAAGATCCAGAACACACCGAGCATCACAATAAGCAGTGCAGGCAGCGTGTGCAGACACTCAGCCATAGCCACTAAAGGAACATGCCCTTCAAACCGGACAAAGAATGCCGCTAGATATGTCGCATATATTCCAAGCACATACCAGCCGACGACCAGAGTTTTCCGGACAACCGTGCTGTCGACTATATAATCAATGACTCGTCTCGTTCGTCTTTTCATTTGTGCAACTTAAATTTCTTGGCAATAACTTACCTGCCAAGCAGATTTCTGATCGTCCCTGTAATGTGAACCATTTCCTGCTTTGTCAGTCCAGGATATATTGGTAACGAAAACGTGCCTTTCCAGATTTTCTCGGCCACAGGAAAATCGTGTGTTTTCAAAGAGTATCTGCTCTTATAGTACGTCATTCTATGCAGCGGTTTATAATGAACCGAGGCACCTATTCCTCTCAGCCCCAGAAGGTCTATCATCTTATTTCTGTCGACTTTTGCATGAGCATTGACCTTCACAGCAAAAAGATGCCATGCGTGATCCTCCATATGCCTGGTTACAACCGGGAGATCAATGCCTTCTATACCGTTAAGATGCCTCATGTAATACTCAGCACATCTCATTCGGCCGGAATGGAGCTCTTTGTACTTTTCAAGCTGGGCAAGGCCAATAGCGGCGTTGACGTCAGGCATATTGTATTTATAGCCAGGCGCAACCACATCATACTCCCATTTTGTGCTTTTAGAGGCGAAACGCTTCCAGATATCCCTGTCAATACCGTGGAGGCGCATAACCCTTGCCCTATCTGCTATTTTTCTGTCATTAGTTGTGAGCATCCCGCCCTCACCCGTAGTGATAGTCTTATTAGCATAGAAACTGAAACACGTTGCATCGCCGATGGAGCCGATCATCCTGCCACAATGAGTCGTCGGAAAAGCATGCGCCGCATCTTCGATAATCTTTATTCCATTTTTCCGGCAAATCTCCAGAATCCCACTACTCGACGTCTCGCGACTCAATCTCCCCACACTCCCCATCTCCGCCGCCTGTCCCCCATAATGCACTACAATCAAGTACCTGACCTCAGGATGCTTCCTGACTGCATTTGCCAGAATCTCAGGAGTGATCATACATGTCCCATAATCAACATCGAGAAACACCGGGTCTGCATCAAGGTATCTCAGCACCTCTGCAGTGGCGGTAAATGTCATAGTCGGAACGAATACTTTGGCTCCTTTCTTAATGCCCATTGCTTCTGCGGCAAGGTGAAGGGCGGACGTTCCTGAATTAACCGCACAGGCGTACCTGGCCCCCACCACCTCGGCAAAGCGCTGTTCAAGCTCAAAGGCTTTGCTCGCAGTTGTCAACCAACCGCTTGCCAGAACCTGGCGGACATATTTAAGCTCATTACCACCGCATTCGACTTTCGCGAATGGAATGTTGTATTTGATCATTTCAATTTTCCTTTACCTGAATAATACCGCAAAAAGTGTTTTAAGAATTATCATCAAATCTCCTATGAGCGTATGATTATCAACATAATTCTCGTAAAGCGCCAACTTTCTCGGGAGCACTTCCTCCCTGTAGACTTTCTCTGGGTCATCGGCCTTTATGAGCAACTCTTCCTCGTTCCTAAATTCGATAGAAGCATTATCCGTGATACCGGGTCTTACCGAAAGCACTTTAGCCCATCTTTCCGGGTAAACCTCCGTCCAGATCCGAACCTCGGGCCTCGGCCCAACCAACGACATATCACCCTTAATCACATTCCAAAGCTGAGGCAATTCATCCAATTTGTATTTTCGCAAGACCCATCCAATTCTGGTAACCCGGCTTAAATCCCCAGCATCAAACCCTGCCTCCTTCGCGTTTAAAGCAAGCTTCATGCTTCGAAACTTGAGAAGCTTAAAGGGCGAACCATCTCGCCCCATACGTTCCTGTCGGAACAAGCCCGGCAGGCCGTTCTCTATAACCACCGCCAACCAGAGAAATCCAAGCAAGGGGCTTAACAGTATCAGGCTTCCGATGGCAACAACCAAATCGAAGATACGCTTTACCATCAGGCGACCACTCAGTGGTCGCGAATTGTGGTTAAAATTCTCTCCCGTCATTTCTTTCCCTTGGAACTCTCCATTGCAACCACTGCGCGGTCGCTCTTGTCTTCTTAATCTTCTCCATTGCGACCACTAAGTGGTCGCTCCCCCGTCTTCTTTACACTCCCCATTGCGACCACTAAGTGGTCGCTCCCCCATCTTCTTTACGCTCCTCATTGCGACCACTAAGTGGTCGCAATAATGTGGTCGCGATAACCCCAGCCACCTCATTTAACTTCAAGCATGCTGCGCGATCTAATCGCGCATAGCGATGGAACGCGCTCGCCACCGATATTTCCAGCAGGCGGCCTTCGCAACACAAATCGAAAAGTCTTCCACCCGGCTTGTAGCGCTCACCGAAATACTCATGCGTGAGGCGGATCGCTCGCCCGCCCTGCTCAATTAACTTCTGCAAAACACGCTTCTCGAAAGGCGAGATAAATGGTGACACAAACACATACCCCTGCTCCAAACATTCATCCATCGCATCCTCTATCAGCAGCCATTCTGCCTCGGTTGCGCGTCGCGAGAATTGCACGCGCACACGCCGAGGATGCTCTAACAGGAAGCTGTTACCAAAGCCACAC
>CAMCYG010000082.1 GCA_945883775.1 Victivallis vadensis | reverse complement strand
GTGAAAGAATAGTCAGCTTTTCTCTGGCGAGAAAAGCTGTACAGCGCACGACTTGTGCGCTGGGGGTGGGGGGGATGTAGAACTGCGCTTGACACAAGCGCAGCTACAACGAGGATATGCTAGAATGTAGCGGCGCATGCTTGCCGGGCCGAAGTGCTTGGACGAAGGCTGGTGTCATGCGCCCGTCTTCACTTAGTTCCGGAAAAACTCAATTTCTTTCCTTCTGTAGGAGCCGATCCCCTGATCGGCGATCGAGAAGAATCGTCGATCAGGGGATCGACTCCTACAATTAAGGACACATGAACATAAGGAGAGCAGTTAAAATCATAAGTGCAATTCGATTTGCGAAAAAAGATTACAATTATGATTACGATTAGAAGAAAAATTCCTTTTGAGGACGCCCGATTCTATAGCCCTGCCCGGTGGCGGGCGAGCCATAGGTCAACAAATTCTATTGCGCGATCTTTGGCTTTTCGGTTACAGGTGCTTTTGATCTGGTCTCTTATCCATGCCTGATCACCAATCGGTCTGATGGCAAGGGTGCATCGATCTATTCCTTCGACCTTGTAGATAAACAGGCGGCCTTTCATGATGTCGTTCCAGAACGTGCGGACACAATTGTGCATATCGAGGCTTTCCTTCAGCAACTGCGCATAATCTGTAATAGGGGTAATGGATCCAAATCTATCACTATATGCCGGGAGTGGCGGTTCAGGGAATTTACAGGTAGCGGACGTGACTTTGGGCGTGGCTGGCGGTCTGCGTAAGCGTCGTTGGCCGGCTGGCTGATCTTGCTCAGGTTCTTCTGCGTCATGTTGCTCCACAACAGGTACGGGCCGGTTGGCGTATAGTTGGTCAGCTTCGGCGCAGAATTCTGTTATCCGCTGAATGCTGTGGAACTCAGTTATGCCAGGTTCCAGTCCCAGCTGTTTGCGGATATACAGGGCGTTAATAAGCTGAGAGCAGATATTTGTTTCTGTTGTTGCCTGACTCAACTCTCTAAGCAGGACAGGCGTGTGGAGCGTACTGAGCGCCGTATGCGTCAGGAATATTATGACTTCCGAGTTGATGGATTCCAGCTGTGCCAGCGCTGCCATAACTGCGGCAGACCGGTCAGGCATCAATATCAGCTTGCGGAGAATGGCTGGTATTATGTCATCTGTCTTTATTTTTGTGAAAAGTCTGGCCATAGCCGGTGTGCCATTGAAGCCGAGCCAGGCAAGTATATCTTTCTGCTTGTCCTTCAGTCGGTAGAGAACCTGCTTTGCCGCCACATCCGGCAATGTCTTTCTGAACTCAAAACTGCTGGCCGCAGCGTATGCCAGAACCGGATTGGCTATCAGAAGGTCCATCATCCTGGAGTTTGTCGCGGCATGTTTCAGCAAAGGCCATTGATGGCTTTGAAAAGGTGTTATGTTTTGACGTAGGTCGGCAGGTACAGTTTCTTTAAACTCACGGAATATCCGGCGTTTGGCATTGATTTCCTCGGAGGTGGTATTGTCGGCTAAATCAGCATCTGAAGCCAGGATTCTCAGAGTGGGCCAGGCTTCAGTCCACTGATCGCGGAAATCGGGTTCCTCGGCAAGCGGGGAAGGGGCGAAGCGAATGCGCAATTTGGTGGCGCCGATATTTACGCCCAGCGTTCCATCTGCGAAGCTGTATCCTTTTTGCAGACTGTCAGTATTCTTGCCCATAAGCGAATGATTACCAAATAGAATGGAATTATCAAGGTTTGCATAACACTCCAGCGGGGCGCATCTGCGATTCGGTGCTGACGGCTCAGCCAGCCTTCTTCGCTCAAGAGCTCCGCAGGCCAAGGATGCTTCGCCTTACCTCTGAGAAATGCTGCAATTGATCAAACTGTAGCGGCGTATGCTTGCCGGGCCGTAGTGTTTGGACGAAGGATGGTGTCATGCGCCTGCGGGGAAGACGAAGACCTGCGCTTGGCACAAGCGCAGCTACAACAAGGAAATGCTTAGAATGTAGCGGCGCATGTGTCATGCGCCGGCGGGAAAGACCTGAATATTTTGACATTTGCTCGTGCCGATGGGTCAAATTCTTTTTGTAGGAGCCGATCCCCTGATCGGCGATGAGATGAAAGTGTTGCAGAGAAGAATCGTCGATGAGGGCATCGACTCCTACAGGGCAGAAAGCAAAAAGAGTTTCTTATTCATCCTCTTCGTTGAGCTGATTTACTTCAAAGGATTTCGCCACCGGACGCTTGGAAAACGTGAGAAATCTGCATCAGTGGAGATCAGTTCGCATCCGTGTTCCACGGCCAGTGCTGCCAGATGAGCGTCTGTAACAAGATTTGCAATAGCCTGTCCATCGTTTAGCATCATTTGAAAGACAGTCCAGTGACGCTGTGTGGGCTGTACGATTCGTACGCAGGGCTGGTTTAGCCAGCTTTGTACGCGGGCGAGTGCTTGTTCAAGGGACAATGGATTCTCAAAGACTCGCGAGTTGGTTCCTATGCGGATGAATGCTCCGATGACAGTCCAGCAAAGACATACAGGCAAGTCTCCGGATAGTTTGTTTATTTTGCGCTAACCGGCGCAAAATAAACAAAATAATCTTCCTTGAAGCGCCATGTGTCGCGTGATATAAGACATTCATTCTTTTTTGGGCCGGAGTGGCGAAATGGCAGACGCAGTAGACTCAAAATCTACCGAGGGCAACCTCATGAGGGTTCGACTCCCCCCTCCGGCACCATCCTACGCTCTGCATCAACTTAAGGTTGATTTGAGCTACGGATGGCAGGCCAGCACCACAGAAAGCGAAATCAGGACAATGGCGTGCAGAGTGTAGGATGCCCTTCGAAGTTGAAGGCTCCTGCCGCACAACGCAGTGGGGCAGTCTACGATTGTTAACGCTCTGCATCAACTTAAGGTTGATTTGAGCTACGGATGGCAGGCCCAACACAAGCACAGAGGTAACTATGGAAGAGCAAAAGCAGAGCGTAGGATGCCCTGCGAAGTACCAACAGCCTTTGGCTGAGCCGGACGTAGAGGGGCAGTTTTATTTTGTCTATATACTCATCAGTAAAAGAAATGCCCGGAAAAAGTACGTTGGCCATACGACAGATTTAGCGAGCAGGCTTGATTATCACAACCATGGCAAAGTCCCAAGTACAGCTAAATTTGCTCCTTGGAATATAGCTGCATATATGGCCGTACAATCACTCGAGTTAGCCATATCCTTGGAGAAATATCTCAAAAAAGGCTCTGGCCATGCTTTCGCGTCAAAACATCTTCTTCTCCACTCCTGAACAGGTGTCATGCGCCGGCGGAGAAGATGAAGAACTATACGCGAATAATTACTTCTCTGTCTGCTCAGCGTTCACTTCGACCATCATCCCATGCACCTCAGACGTTCTTATCCTAAAAATCAATCTTGAATGGGGGAGTGCATAGTGTAAGATTCAGGCAAATGACACATCTGATGCGAAATATTGATGTTAATGAGCAAGCACTAGCTGAATTATGCAAAATCAGCGGTATAGTGCGCTTGTCGGTTTTTGGTTCCGTGTTGCGGCAGGATTTTAATGATAAGAGTGATGTCGACCTCCTCGTTGTATTTGGTGAGGGATCTAAAGTCGATCTATACGACATTTGCATAATTCGCGATCGTTTATCCGAGATTATTGGCAGAGAGGTTGATTTGGTTGAGGAAAAAGCTTTGATAAATCCATTCCGTCGTCGTGAGATAATGTCGAATGTGGAAGTTCTTTATGCAGCCTGATATTCATGATTCTGCATATTTGTAGTGATAAGCAGGATACCGGAGCTTATCGAAGCTATTGACAAGATTATTCCCAGACCGAAATAATTATTACTTTGTCAAGGTTGATTCGGTTTTACAATCTACCTGCGACTCGATGAGTTGTCGCGGATCGTGATGTAGTCCCGGTGTCTCACCGGGATTTTCTATAATAATCACCAGGTGAGAGGTAGTGTAGCGGCGTATGTGTCATGCGCCGGCGGGGAAGACGAAGACCTGCGCTTGGCACCAACCGTCGCCAAGAGGCTATGGCTTGGCAAGCAAGCGCAGCTACAACAAGGAAATGCTCAGAATGTAGCGACGCATGCTTGCCAGACCTTAGTTCCGCCACCCAATGCTTCGCTCAAAGCAGCTTCGCAGGGCACAGCCGGCCGTTGTCCGGATTATTCATTGAGGAGATAAAGAGAAGATTATCTCGCGCAAAGCCTGCCCGCAATGTCTACGACATAGTCGTTGCAGGCGGGGCGCAAAGGTCAGAATATTTCTACCGCAGGTAGATCTGCCATCCGCCGTCGCCAGAGGCTATGGCGCAACAGGCTTCCTGAAAACTTGGCGCACTTGGCGTCTTTGCGCGAGGCTCTGACTTTTCTTGTTTCAGGTCAGTGCGTTGACTAAGGATGGTGTCATGCGCCGGCGGGGAAGACGAAGGTCTGAGCTTGACACCAGCCGTCGCCAAGAGGCTATGGCTTGGCAAGCAAGCTCAGCTACATCAGGCAAATGCAATTCGAATCAGAATAGGAACCCATCAAAGCCGAACAGTTATTTCTCTATCGGCTCAGGATTAAGCAATCCCTTAGCCTTTAGCAATTCACCTGCTTTTGCCCCGCAGGGCGGACAGAAGTTGCGGCCTTTGGTGTCGAGATCTGCATCGTCTTGTGCCTGAAACATCGCACAGAATATGATTGGGCAGGGTTCCATCCCGATCATTCTGCCGATCTGGCACATGGTTTCCTTCTCAATACGTCTTCCGAGCGCCTCAACGGCATTCGTGGATGGCTTGAGCATGTTGATTGATAATATGGCAAGATTATTCACCTGATCAGAGTCGGGCAGTTTTTTGGGATTATCAAGCAGCATGACAGTGAATGTGTATTTGCCTGACAGCGATTTTACCATTTTGTTGGGATTACGATTGTAGCTGGAAATGTCGCGGGACGTTAGCGAGGTAATGGAAATCTTCGAATCCAGTTCATTGCGGGCGAAGCTGGCGACACGCTGAACCAGATTGCTATCGCAATCGCTGGCGATACATATAGCGTTGACTGCA
Organism: Victivallis vadensis; assembly: GCA_945883775.1. Lineage (GTDB taxonomy): Bacteria > Verrucomicrobiota > Kiritimatiellia > UBA8416 > CAMCYG01 > CAMCYG01. The sequence continues at coordinate 6,934 of CAMCYG010000082.1, read as the reverse complement.
GGGGCGCTGGTCTGGCTTTTCTTTGAACAGCCGGTGGAAAGCAGGAGCGGTAGGAGAAGACAGAGCGTTAGGAAGATGGGAGGGATTTGAGATGATTTCAGTGTTTTCATGATATTGTTCCTTTTCTGCGTAGTGTAACCTATAAACCGCGCTATGATGGATCCTTAAATTCTTAAAATGTAGCACCCATCTATGATGGGCTCTAAATAATTCCGCTCATAGAGCGGTGCTACATCTTTCATTTGGCGGGGTGGGGCTTCTTCTTCATTTGTGCCACCCTCTGATAAACAAAAAACCCCTTCACGGTTAATGAAGGGGTTTTTGTATTACCAAAATTACTTCTTAAGTTTCTTCCTGATTGCCAATATAAATGCGCCCAATCCAAACATAGCCATAGTGCCGGGCTCTGGGACGGCCTGCCAGTCAGCTGCGATTACTCCAGTCGCTCCTACGCTGGTTGGGTCATATCCTGATTCTATTACGCCCAATGTTGTAGTTGCTGGTGCTCCAGGCACGCCTTCGATTATTGCAAATTTAGCATCACTGGCGTAGCCTGTCCCGTTATTCCAAATTACGGTATAGAGATAGTCCCCTTGCGCCAAATCTGTGCTCATAGGGTTTAAGTCTATATAAAACGTGCCTGTTCCAGAGACGGGCCATGTGGCTGAATGGCGTAAATATTCTCCTGTTCCTGCTACACCGGCTGAGAAATCACAAGTACTAGCAATTCCGCCTCCGTCAGTAGTGCTTTCGTACATTTGTAGAAGCCAACCAGACGATGATGACACCAAAATTCCGTCAGGGTCGTAAATTGGATAGTCCTCAAAACTCGACCAGGTTAGTTGCGCCGCGTAACATGGAATTGCTAGGCACAATACTGAAGCAAATATTAACGTTACTTTTCTCATTGTCATATCTCCTTAAAATTAATTTGGCCACGCATACGGTTTGTTTTCTGTCCATAATATTGGGGTAGCTTTTCTGCTAGTGTACCATACGCCTTGGCCGGCCTCAAGCCAGACATTAGATTTAGGAGACCAATCATTCGTCATTCTTGACCAATATGCGGCTTCAGTCCCGTTGCTTCTTAAGCCATAGTTCACATATAACTGGCTTGATTGATCCCACATTTTTATCCAATCTGCTGATCCAAGCGAAGAACTGGCCTTGGCTCCGTCGTTGGTGTTTATTAAATCATCAAGTAATACTTTTACAGGATATGGATTGGCTATAAAGTTTAGAGGTCTGCCTGATCCTGTGCTAATCGTATTATTAACGCTTTCGTCCACTGGAACGCCACCCATTACAAAAATTTCCTTTTGTGCCGTCGTCATAGATTTTATCCAATATGCCGTACCGTTTGATACTATGGGATTAGTTGGTTCTCCAAGCCAATTGCTCAAATTGTAGAAATCGACCACGCCGCTTGCGTTGGTCTTTTGTTGATAGCTAATGTACGTTTGACTGGCTGAATCCCATAATTTAATAGCGTCGCCTGAGCCTGCGTTGACTGATTGGCGAAGTTGATTGGTTCCAAAGAATTCCTTTAATCCGATGTGGTCTGTGCCATTTACTGCGATAAGGTTTACTCCTCCCAGGCATAAGCCAGGCTTAGCTGGAACTACTATCTTCATATACCCCACCGCATTTACGCTGGATACTTCATTGGTGGTCTGGCAGTACGAATAGCCGATCAGCGCCAAGATTGACAAGGATGTTGCGACTATCTTTTTCATTACGAACCTCCTGATTTGATTAACTTACTTATTTATGTTCTCAATATACTATAATGTGACGTTTTGAGTCAAACAAATTAATTGATTAATCTTGCTCATTATTGCGGTGGCAATACTCCCTCTTTTACGAGTTGAGCATCCATCTCCGGTGTTAATTCTATTGGTAGTGGAGGGTCTCCATCTCTGATGACCTGCATCTGGTATTCCTTCAGGTGTTTTTCAAGTTCTTGGTCCGACATCTTTGGCGGTTCCATTGGGGGCGCTTTAATCCGGGCTTCTCTGCGTGACTTTAGGCGGTCTGCAAAACTTTCTGGTGTGGTTGCTACTATGGCTCCAGGACTAGCGCCGGGGATAGAGCTGGGTGCGCCTGAGGCCATCATTCCGCCGGATCCGCCCCCGCTGGTGGGACCGTTCATGTTAATCCATTCTTTGTCCTCGCCCTTCTGCATCATAACTTCTTCCTTCTCAAAGTCAGCGTCAAGCAGGGTTAAGCCATCTTCACTTTCGCCCACTTTCAGCGAATAGCTCTTTGCAGGGTTGATCCCTATGTCGACGATGCCCACTCTTATTCCCATCACTGTATCAGTTATCGCACAAAGTCGCAGATTCTTAAATGGTGATTCCGGGGGTGGCATGTTTGGCTTTATTGCCGCAACGGCTACGGCATTGGCGGCCTTTTGTGCCAAATCGCCAAACGGCTTCTTTTGCAGAATGACCTCATATCGGCTGAAATCAGCCGAAAAAGACTGCATTCCGTAAAAAGCCACGGCAATTGCAGAAACGTATATTAATCCCCATCTCATATAAGTAATAATACGCTTTTTGGCTGGAGGGTTCAATGTTTTTTCTTTCAGAAAAAACAGTGCCCAGGATGGGCTGTGGGAGGGGTGATGTTATCGGGAAAGGGCGTTGCTGGCCGATGCCCATCTTCCTCGATGGAGGAATGTACCCAGAGGGTTCGCCTTAGCTTTCCGGAATAGGGTAGGGAGAGGCCTTCCGCCTATGCAAAGATGCTCCGGCGCGACGTGCTGGCCGAGCCGCACCGAATCGCAGATGTGATAGTCCAGATAGCGCTTGATTACCAAATCTTTCAAGCATAAGCTGGGATAGTCATTATGCATAAGAAATACGATATTTGGCGGCCTGTATATCGAATAAGTCCTGTTTTGGCACGGGCGCTGATGGATATTGAAGCTGCAAAAACGGTTGTGGACAATATGCCGATATCTCCTGCAATAGAGGCCGAATTGCGTCACAAGGCCAGGGTGCGATCCACTCACTATTCAACACGGATTGAAGGGAACCGGTTGACCTTAAAAGAAGCAGAGGCGGTCATAACTGCCAAAAAAACTAAGCTCAAAGACAGGGTCCGTGACGTTAAGGAAGTACGTAATTATTGGGATGCTTTACTGAAGGTTGAAGACTTGGCTGCCAGCAAGGTCGAGTTTACGGAGGACCTGATAAGGCGGATTCATGCTATTGTTGAGAATGGAAAGCGCGCCAAGCCGACATCATATCGGACAGGTCAGAATTCTGTCTGCGATGCTGAGACTGGCAGGATCGTTTATCTTCCTCCTGAGGCAGTGGATGTGCCTGGGCTCATTGATCAGATGGTTCGCTGGGTGTGCAAATCCGAAAAGGATAAGCTGCCAGTGCCGATCATAGCGGCATTGGTTCATTATCAGTTTGTGACGATTCACCCGTATTATGATGGAAATGGCAGGACTGCCAGATTGCTGGCTACATTCATCCTTCAGAGGGATGGGTACGGTCTGCATGGATTCTTTTCGATGGAGGAGCATCATGCCGTGGATTTGATCGGTTATTACAATGCCCTGTCATCGCATAGGAATCACAATTATTATATGGGCCGTGCTGATGCGGATCTTACAGCCTGGGCTGAATATTTCACGGGATTGCTGGCAAAGGTCTTTACGTCCGTAAAAAACGAAGCGGTTGAGTATGCCAGCCGGGGCTTCGCTGGGGAAAATGACAAGCCGGTTTTTTCGCTTGCGAAAAAACTTTGACTATTCTCCTGTGTCCGTGTACTTTATTTGCAAATGAAAGAAGTTTCTACAACCGTGACCGCAGTTTTAGGAGTGCGAGTGCTTCTCGCAGTGGGTCTGCTTGTGCTTGGCAGGCCCATGAGCGTCACGGTTGGAAGAGATTAAGCTTCCAGCAAAAATGCAAAAGTGACGCCCACCGCAAAGAAACGGTGGGTTTTTTATTATGGAGATATGAACATGAGTACTAGAAATGGCGCAGATTGTGTCGTCGAAGGGTTGAGTAAGTGCGGTGTTAAGACCATTTTCGGCCTGCCGGGCGGGATGGTTCTTGATCTTTTCTCAAAGATTTATCACGCGCCTTTTGAGTTCATATTGACTCGGCATGAGCAGGGCGCCGCGCACATGGCCGATGGCTACGCAAGGGCGACTGGAAAGGTCGGCTGTTGTATTGTAACCTCAGGACCAGGCGCAACAAATGCCGTTACAGGTATTGCCACTGCTTATATGGATGGCGTCCCGATGGTTTGTATTTCCGGTCAGGTCCCTTGCTCAATGATAGGAAATGACGCTTTTCAGGAGGCGGATATAGTCGGTATCACCCGTGCCATTACGAAGCATAACTATCTGGTCAAGAATGTCGAGGAATTGCCTCGTATTATAATGGAGGCTTTTCATATTGCATCAACAGGAAAACCGGGCCCCGTGCTCATCGATATCCCGAAAGATATTCAGCGCACTCTGACCGATGTGGGCTTTCCTGATAAGGTGGCGATAAGGGGCTATAAACCCGTTATTAAGGGCCATCCGAAACAGATCAACAATCTTGCTGAACACATCAACAAGTCGGTTCGTCCTCTCCTTTATGTTGGCGGAGGTGTGATTGCCGGTGATGCCTCTAAAGAGCTGTATGACCTTGCAAAGAAGGCGAATATACCGGTCACGACAACATTGCTTGGGCTTGGCGCTTTCCCGGAAACTGACCCGCTGGCCCTGCGCATGCTGGGGATGCATGGGACGGTTCCGGCCAATACCGCAGTCAGCAAGTGCGACCTCCTGATAGCGGTCGGTGCCCGGTTCGATGACCGTGTTACGGGCAAGGTAAGTGAATTTGCGCCGCATGCGACGATAGCTCATATAGATATCGATCCGTCGGCTATCGGCAAGAGCGTTAGAACTGACATTCCCGTCGTTGGTGATGTCAAGGATGTCTTGGTCGATCTGATTGGGCATGTAAAGCACTCCGACAGAAAGGTTTGGCTGGATGAGGTTGCGAAATGGCAGAAGGATTTCCCCTTGACTTATGATCATAAGGATCCGTCGCTGTTGCCTCAGCAAGTCATTGAGGAGATATACAATGTTACGCGTGGAGACGCTTTAATAGTCACGGATGTCGGACAGCATCAGATGTGGGCGGCGCATTTCTATAAGTATACGAAGCCACGCTCATTCCTGTCATCCGGCGGTCTGGGCACCATGGGCTTTGGTCTTCCCGCGGCTATTGGTGCGCAGGCGGGTTTGCGCGATGCCAAGGTTGTCACCATCTCAGGTGACGGCAGTATACAGATGAATTTTCAGGAGTTGGTTGTCGCGGTGGAAAACGACCTGCCTGTGAAGGTCGTTATCCTGAACAACGGTCATCTTGGCATGGTCAGGCAGTGGCAGGAGATGTTCTACAAAAAGGAATACTCCGCGAGCGTACTGACCCAGCAGAACAGGCATGAGTTCAAGCACGGCAACCGTCGTCCCGAGCGGACCGGCTATTTGCCTGATTTTGTTAAGATGGCTGATGCGCAGGGAGCTCTCGGGCTGAGGGTGGAGAAGAAGGGCGAGCTTATCAGCGGGCTTAAGAAGATCATGGATTATGACGGTCCGGCCGTGCTGGAGTGTATGGTCAAGCCGGATGAGAATGTCTATCCGATGGTCCCTCCCGGTGCATCGCTGACGGAAATGGTGCATAGTTTGGCGTAAGAAGAGAATTACAAATTAAGAATGACTAATTACGAGTTGTGAAATAATAGGCGCAGCTACAGCAAGAAAATTTAATTAAGGTGTAGCGGCGCATGTGTCATGCGCCGGCGGAAAGACCTGCGCTTGACACAAGCGCAGCTACAACAGGGAAATGAATGAAATGTAATGGCGCATGCTTGCCAGGCCGTAGTGCTCGGACGAAGGCTGGTGTCATGCGCCGGTGGAAATGAATAAACTGGCCACAGGGTGTCGCACCCATGTTTATGGCATTATTAGGAGAAATCATGAAGCATATTATATCAGTTACAGTTGAGAACAAGCCTGGCGTATTGGCGCGGATAGTCGGGCTCATTTCTGGTAGGGGATTCAACATCGAAACGCTGAATGTCGCTTCGTCTGTGGATTCTACCATATCCAAGATGACGATGACAGTGCTTGGCGACGACAAGGTCCTGGAGCAAGTTAACAAACAGCTGAATAAGCTCATAGACGTTGTTAAGGTCACCGATTTGACCAGTGAGCGGTTCATAGATCGAGAGCTGGTTCTTGTGGATATTGAGACTTCTGTAGAGGAGCGTGCGAAGCTGATGGAGTTCGCGCAGCTTTGTGAAGCCAAGGTGATCTCTGTCAGAGATAAGGCGGTCACTGTTCAGATGGTCGGCGACAGGGAGAAACTGGACAGTTTTATGGCTTTGATTAAGCCCTATAAGGTGATAGATATAACTCGTTCCGGCCCGATCGCGATTGGCCGCGCGGAGTAGAAGAAAGAGCTGTAAATCAGACCTGCGCTTGGCACCAGCCGTCGCCAAGAGGCTATGGCCTGACATGCAAGCGCAGCTACAACAAGGAAATGCTTAGAATGTAGCGGCGCATGCTTGCCGGGCCGTAGTGCTTGGACGAAGGATGGTGTCATGCGCCGGCGGAGACGACGAAGACAATTTGTGAGTTAGAAGGTGTAAGTCGACAAGTCCCGAGCCGAATGATAATTTTATTGGCAGGGCTCGATCTTCCGGCTTCACCAGATGTTTGCGGGTCGAGCGAGCCGCCAGAAAAACGGCACCTTCGAATACGTCGCTCTAAGAGCTTTAAAATGTAGTCCCGGTGTCTCACCGGGCAATGTTAGCGAAGATACCGGTGAGGACACCGGTGCTACATTTAAGAATAGTGTTTTTGCCTGCCCTCCGAAGCTTGGTGCTTCAGCGAAGGGAGGGTGGTTAATTATAT
>CAMCYG010000081.1 GCA_945883775.1 Victivallis vadensis | reverse complement strand
GCAAGCGAATGACGCAACGAACCAAGATAGTCCACAATCTTTCTAATCATACCTATTCCGTGCGGTTGTCGCTTTGAAAACTCTTTACCACCTTATCGCAGAGATCTTTGTGCTCCGCGACTACTTCCCGACTAAGCTCGAAGACTTTTGTCATATCCAGTATTTCTTTATGGTACCAGCGTTTAAGCCCGTCAAGATCCACCACCTTAAGGTTCGGCGTCAGCCCATCCATCGCAGGCTCCACGTTGCGGGGAATGGAAAGATCGAGGATAGTGATATCCTTGTCCTGATTGAGGAACGGGGCGTGCCCGCGATGCAGCACATATCCTGGACTGCTGGTTGTACAAATCACGACATCCACTTTATGTAATGTCGACGGCAGATCATTTAATGTCGTTAACGTAAAGCGACCTTTCCATGAATCCTGAATCTCCGGTTTATTGACGTGATAGCACCATTCACATTCATTTCCAAGATCCATGAAAAGCTTCATCAGCCCGAGCCCTACCATGCCTGTTCCCAGGATCATGATGCGCTTATTTGCGAGATTCTTGTAGCGTGTCTTCAGGTAGTTGATACTGAGGTCTTCGATTTCCAGAGAACCCAGAAGCGGTTCGGTAACGTTTCGTATCTCTTTAGACACATGCAGGACAGAACCTATCCATTCCTGAATCATACCCCCTGCCCATTTCCTGGAGATGCTGTAATCCAGCGCTTCTTTCAACTGCGCGACAATATGATTCTCACCGGGCGACTGTGATAGAAGTCCGGCGCTAACTACTGCCACGTGCTCAAATGCATCATAACCGCGTTTAACATAATACTCCTCTTCTTTCAGGTGAAAGAACGCCAGAATTCGCTTCAACAGCTCGACTATTCCGGCTTCCTTGGAGACTACGCCAATAAACTCAATCCGGTTACATGTATTGAGCAGCATGAATTCGTGTATACCCCAGACCCGCATAAGCATCTCACCTGTATCATTCATCCGGGAACCGATAAGATGGAACGGCTCCCTGCGCTGTATGGACATCTGATGATGACTGGTTCCTATCACTATCAGATCAGCACTGGCCACCATTTCTATATGACGGGAGAGATTCTCTTTCACCAGCCTGGATCTTCTGCAGGACTTACCGCCGGACGATATCGACAAAGTCAGCCCGTCCTGACGTATAATCGCCGGAGTCACAAAATCGCTTGCCATCCAATTACCATCCACGCTACAGCAGAGGATATTATGAGCACGACAGCATTCCATCACATGACGGTTCGCTATTTTGTCGTTCGTTGCAGCAAAGACCAGAAAGTTCTTTTTGACATCTGAATCTTGAAATTCGCGGCGTATGTAACTTATCGAGCCTGATGCGACTAGAGAAGTGATTTCCCCATCTGCATCAGGACCGACAACCGTAACACTGGCTTTAGCGTCAAGCAGAAGCTGGGCCTTATGGACGGCCACTTTACCGCTTCCCACCACGAGGCAGGACCGACCTTCAAGCAGCAGTCCTACAGGAAAAACAGTCTTTGAATGTGCTTCACTTCTCATGTCCCGCTTTCTCTCATGTTAAAAAATGGACTTAAATTAAATCACTTCTGCTCTATTAGTGTCAAACATTATACGGAAGTCATATCACCGCAAAAAAAATACCGGGCTTGATTTCTTGAATTCCCGCACCGATAGCATCATACACCCCCCAGAAAGGCCTGCCTGCTCGACGAGATTATTGCGCGTTACCTCTGCCTCATCCTTAGTTGCTGCATGGAGCATGGCAAAGAGATTAAACGGAAAAACAGGATTGGCGACGCGTTCGTAGCAATGTGTAACCACCGGGGACTTCGCCAGAATGTTACCAGCCGCCTCAACCTTATCGGCGTCGACCTTCCATACACACATGGCATTGACAGCAAAGCCAAGCTCCCTGTGATACGGGACAAATCCAAGCCGACGAATGATCCGGTCCTTCTTCCATTGCACAAGGATCGACAATAACTCCTGATAACCAATACCAAGCTCCTTTGCCACCGGCTCCAGCGGATCGGGAGAAGACAGCAAGACATTGCCCTGTAGAATGCGAATCAGGGCTCGCTCCTTCTCGTTAAACTTGTGCGACGCAACTACCATTTCTTTTTCTCGCACGGACACCGAATCCCGTAGCGTTTCCTGCTTCCCTCCTCCATGGCGAACATCCAGAACTACGCCTATCTTAAAAGTTCTCCGGGACGGAAAACTGTACAATTCATACGGAGCAAGCATCTGCGATATCCTGGCCAGCTCCGAAGCCAGCTCTTCTACAGGAGCGGTCATTGTCAGCCAGAGATTCGGGTGACCGTCCCGCTCATAACAATGCGTAATCCCTGAGTGAGGGCTTATCGCCTTCACCATACGCTCCAGCTCGCACTGCGGGGCATCTACCGCACAAAGTGTACTGCTGTAACCCAGCTGACCAGCCTCAAATATGGCCCCGAAGCGCCGGACCATTCCACTCTTGATAAATGCTGACGCCTTCTCAATGACCTGATTTTCGCTTATCCCTATTCTCTGTCCAATTACAGCAAAAGGCCTGATCTCAAGCGGAATCCCCTCCTGAAGGACAAGCAGAAGCTCGGCGTCGGTATTATTAATTACATTCAGCATCTTTGCGCTCTTTGTGTCTAATCATTTCTTAATACTTCGTTTTTCTATCGGCCTGTTACGCAAACGACGAGCAATATGAACCACGGCCAACATCGGATGATACCTTAGCATAAGCGGACCAGAATGGCGCATAACTTTCTGTATCTGCTGCCGCCTGACCGGCTCATAACAATGGATCGGGCAATGTACACAATTCGGCTTCTTTGCCCCGAAAACGCATTGCTCGAGCTTCTGGAGAGCATAGTCCTGCAATTTGCCACAATCCGGACAAAGACGGTCTTTTGCCTGATGCTGCTTCCTGCAATAGATAGATACCATTGCCGCCAGCGTTTTCTTCTCAATATTAAAACTGTATGCATCTTTCTGCATAAATTTTTAAGAGCGTACCATTGGAAAAGAACTCAAGGCAATATTGTTCGTACAAGGAATTGCTCTGGCCAAGCCGTCTTCATTTGATTGTACCAGGGCAAGAAGGACGGTCGTCGACAAGCAACGCCCCTACAAAGAATCTGAAACCTTAAGCGCGTCCAGCTCGATCTCGAAGAGAAGATCATCACGACATATGTCGGCATGTGCCACTGCTACCGGCATCAACGGAATCTTATTCTCCATGCAATAGTCATGAAACAGTGGAGCCTCCTTGATGTCCTTGAAATACACCGTTGCCCGGCTGACATCACGCCAGCCCATACCCCTGGATTTCAATATGCCATAGACCACTTCCATGGAAAGCGCTATCTGCTTCTTGATATCGCCCACATGCGCTGTTGCGCCACCCGGCTCGATACTGGCTGTTCCCGACACCAACAGCATGGCATGATCAGCATACCTGATCTCCACTGCCCGGCTGAATGAGCTTTTATAATCAAGCGCTGAACATTGGAGCGGCGACTCTATCTTCTCCACCCTGACGTTCTTTCGCTTGGCCCGGACCGCCTGAACATCTGCAATCAATGCGACGCCCGCCGGATTCAACATGCCTACACCAGTACTGGCCGGAACGAGATGATCGAACACATTGCGCTCCCTGAAAAATCTATCGCGCGCTTTATTAAGGTCACCATACCATTCCAGTATCTTTGACGCATAGAGCCAGGTTCTGACAACATTGGAGAAATCCATACCGACTGTCGCCAGCGCGGTTTCCATTTTAACAAAAACGTCATAAGCCTGGTCAAATCTGGAGGCTGTCAAGTCACCCGGCCTGATATCGCCCAGCATGCAATATTTCGCATCCGAATCCTCAAAGACAGCACCCACGGTCCGGCCGTCTATTAATATAGGCTCAACCGTCGTTCCTGATATTGCATAAACCTGAGTACTCGTGATCGAGTTAGCGACATAGCCGTCACCTTCCATCCAGGCAACAGGCCAATCGATCTTGCCAGAAAATGATTCAATAGCAGTCATCGCATCCTTGTAAAACTTGCACGGCCCGAACACATCCTGAATCACTATGACAGCATCATGCTCACGGACAAAATCAGCAACCGCCTCGAACATCGAGAAGGGCGAGCCCACACCTACCGGACAGGCAGTAATATAATACTCAACGAATTCCGGCCGAGTCAGCATCACAACCTCAAGCCCGGGCCTTTTATCGATGGCAACAACAGATTTTTGTGCGATAGTTTCCATATTTAGCTCTCTTCGATTATGTCTAACGCTCGAATCTGCATTTAATTGCAAATTATTTTTCGACTCTAACACTTCTTTCTTGTCACTAGTTTACGCCGAGCACTGACCGCCCCCGCTCGGGTTCACTTTTACAACGACAGAACATACTCTACGAGATCCCTTTTCTGATCATTCGTTAGATTAGAAGTCTTACCGTGCATGTCAGTTTTGTTATCCTTGCCGATAACATCTTCAATTGTCGCGGCTCGTCCATCATAAAGATATGGCGCTGTCCGCCATATTTCAACAAGCGTAGGAGTATCAAACTCTCTGGCTTTCTCCGACCCTATGCCCGTCCCTACATCGTACGGCTTTAAGTCAGTAAACAATGGAGAGGTGTGACAGGAGGAACACTGCGCCTGCTCAAACACCTTCTTTCCTCTTTTCGCAGCAGGGCTCAACTTGCCTTTTACAAGATACGGGCTAGGAACCGGCTTGAGCGTTTTCAAAAACTCATCAATCGCTGTCGAGTCTTCATCCGGCCGCACAGCAAACTGAATGAACTGGATACCCTTACGCACCGCCATTTCCGCACTCTCCCTGATTCCGGATATCATCGCCGGCCCTGTCTTGTGAGACAACAACATACTCTTGGTCTGCTTGGGATTCCCTATACCGTCGTTAAGAAGATCCCAGTTCATTGCATCAGTGCGCACATCTGGATGACAAGTAAGACAGCTTTGCCACTCCTGGAAACACAGTGCCGCATCACTGAAAAACATCTCGCCTTTTCTAACAACAGTTAACTCCTGTTTCGGGCCCAGCTCAATTACCTTAGGCTCCATTCTGCCTTCGGGATTCACATCGAAGCATTCTACAGTATCAGAGAAGTACAGGGCGGCGTAAACCTTCGCGCCCAAAACAGCGAGGCCGCGAGGGCCATTCCCTGTGAGCTTAACCCTGTTACGCAGCCCGACAAGGAAACTGAGATCGTTCGGGACATCAGCCGCGCCCGAAGAGGCATCAGACACTTTCTCACCCTTCGCCGCCTTATCAAGTTTGGCATGCAGACCCTCTCTGTTTATGAGACTTATCTCATGAGTTCCGCCATGCGATATACAAATTGTTTTACCATCGGCAGTACAGGAGACATCCCACGGATTTGCGGCACCTTTATTGACATCATCAAGCAGAACTGTATTTACCAGCCGCCTACCTGCTGCATCAATTATGCTGATTGCGCTGGTATTCATCCAACCGCGCTCCAGCTGGGTCGTCGGCAGTTGATATCTGGACAATGTGTGAACCACATAGACATCCCTGCCGTCTGGCGAAACACATATGCCGCGCAGGCTCCCGCTGCCATTGGGAAGCTTGACCTCCGCCACGACTTTCTTTGCTGCAGCATCTATCACCGAGACAATCGCAGCCACATAATCGCCGTCAGCCTGCCCTGACGGCAAAAGGTTTGCAACAAATAGAAATGCGCCATCTGGCGTGATCGTCATGGCAACCGGCTCACGGGTCACTGCTATCGTGTCCGTCTGTTTGCCGGAGACAAGATCGATAACACCTACATTATTATTGAAGCGGTTACAGACATAAAGCAGTTTACCGTCACGACTGGGCACCGGAGCTACAGGCGAATGGCCCGCAGATATGCTGCCATCAACCTTTGTCTTTTGTGTCTTAATCACATCCACCAACCCGTCAGGTCCATCAATCGTCACATAAACTGACATGCCATCCGGCGCCATGGCAACACCGGTTGGCGCTCCCGAAAGCTTTACCTGTTTGGTCACTTTTCCCGACGCAACGTCAACTATCGCCACCTTGTCAGCCGTGGCTTCTGCCACATATAACGTCTTGCCTTCTTTATCGACCGCCAAGGCCACCGGCGAAAAATATTCAGGACGAGCCAAAGAAGCCGAAACAAAAACAAACAAACTCAGAACCAGAAGCACATTCTTACGCATACTCATTGCACCATCTCCTTAATTAACACCCGGTGAGACACCTGGCCTACGTTTCAAACAAAAGACAAACGGCTCCGCCAGCTCGTCACGCCATAGTCTTGACGACGGCGGAAGGCTTCGCCCTACCCTTTTTATCACTTCTTATCAGCGTTCATCTGCGTTTATCGGCGGTTTATATTATTTGCTTTCAAGATTGATCACTGACTACTTCTTATTTCGGATCCCCCATCCCCTCAGCCGCTTTGCGGATCTTCAGCAGATCAGCCGCCTCAAGCACAATCTCTCCGCCTTTTGCATTTTCAAGCGCCTGGGCCGCACGCCTCGCTCCTGCAAGTGTATGAGTTACCCCGGCCTGCTCTAATGTCCACGCAAGGATCAGCTGAGCCGTCGTGCAATTATATTTCTCCGTTAAAGGCTTAAAACCGGTGAGCAGATCTATTACACGTTGCCTGTTCTCAACCTTGTACCAAGGATTCCAGCCCTCGTTTGATCTGAAATCACCCGCGGTAAACTGCCTATCCATACCGGTCTTGCCAGTCAACAGTCCCTGCTCAAGACTCATATACGTCAGAGTCCCAACGTCATTCTTCTTGCATAAAGGTAATATATCATTTTCAGGCTTCCTGAAAATGAGACTGTACCTAAACTGGTCTGTTGCAAGTTCCCCGCACGCACAATTCTCAGAGAACTCATCGATGGAGACATTTGATATGCCAATCGCCCTGATTTTCCCCTGCTTCTTGAGCTCCATCAGACATGCCATAGTGTCAGCGATCTTCGTCTTGTCTGGATCCATCGCCGGCCAGTGCGTCTGATAGAGGTCGATGTAGTCCGTTCCCAGACGCCTCAAACTGTTCTCGATCTCGATTGTAATAGTATCAGGACGAAGCGATCTGCAAAGCGACTTACCGTCAAACTCACAGAAATACGAGCCGCGCTTGTCGTCCCACCACAGTCCGCATTTGGTCGCCAAGACCACTTTATCGCGCCGCCCCTTGATCGCCTTCCCAACCACTTCTTCACTGCGTCCAAATCCATATGCAGGAGCCGTATCGATAAGATCCATACCTGCGTCCAGCGCTGCATGAATCGCCGAGATTGATTCGGCATCGTCGGCATCCTTGCCCCACACAGATCCGCCTCCAATCACCCACGCGCCAAGTCCGACGACAGATGCTTCAATTCCTGATTTTCCCAATTTACGTTTTCGCATTGCGACATCCTTTAAATCCAATAATAAGCCACACTAATGTACCACCTATGTCCTCAGCAGTCTACGTCACACCGCACCATTAAAACAGCTCCGGGCGGCTGGACCGTGATAAGTGATTAATAGCCAAATATTAACGCATAAATCGTACCACTAACCGACAAAAGCCAAGATATTCACAACTCATTGCCAATATGCATGATACACAGACTACAACTATCTGGACAATTCTCAAATATGCATACTTCTGTACACATCAGGGCTTATTCTGCCTACTACTGTACGCACATCACCCGACCTGCCTTGCGATGCATATACAGCATACTAATGATGAAATCTGAAAATCCCGCCACACTCTCATCAAGCCACAGCGCGCGTGCTAATTTGATTGAGCAAGCCGACCAAATCATCAAGGATCGATCAGCAGCAATAGCAATATATTTATTCATTTGCACGTCCTCACTGATTATTCTGAACAGATCACCCTAAAACCAACATTAAACACCGGCTGATACATTTCGTATGCCTGCCTGTATGATGACGTTCCTTTAAACGGTCTGTCATACCATGACCCACCGCGTACGACGCGCTTCTGCTTCAACGCAATATCATTCCGGCCATCAGCGGCATTATACGGATAAGGCTTATAAGCGCTCAACGTCCATTCCCAGACATTCCCGTGCATATCGTACAATCCCCAGGCATTAGGCTTGTATTTGCCAATGTCCTGCGAGACAAAGCCTTTGTCGTCATATTTATTGTCACGTGGAATCCAGTCATCATACTTACTCGCGTTTTCCAGAACGCTGGCACCATGCACCCGCCCATCCATCCATGTGCATGCCGCAAACTCCCTGAGAGTAATATCGCCGAGGTTGGCAGCATTCGAATAATCACAACCCAGCTCTCCAAAAGAATACGACGTCGCTGATCCTGCGCGACAGGCATATTCCCACTGCGCCTCATCCGGAAGCGTGAATTTCCTGCCCGTTTTGGCACTTAGCCATTCGCAAAAGGCCATTACCTTTAGCCAGGACACCCTCACAGCAGGCTGATTTGTCCCGTCCATCGAATACCCACGCTGGCCGAACTGATAACCGTGCCTAGACTCATCACGGCTGTCATGAAGCTGATCAAATTGACTGAACTGCTGGTTGCTTATCTCGAATCTGCCGATCCAGAACGGCTTGAGATCAATCATCGTCTGCGGACTCTCATCCTGATGCCCCGTCACAGAGCCCATCACGAACTTGCCGCCCGGGACAAGCACCATCTCGACCCTAACATCATTACCCAGATCGATCGTCTTCGTTAACTCTCCTTTGTTGATCTTGGCGGCACAATCTTTCTGCAGAGCAGTTGCCTTCTCAGAACTCATCGGCCAGCCATTCAATTTGATATCTGCAATCTGTGTTTTGCCATCCGCCCTTGGCGCAACCGGCGTCGCATCGTATTTAGGCAACTCCGGTATTGTCTCAAAATCAAACGCTGGGCCTGACGGCGCATATTTCTTTCTGGCTGTTGCTGCAAGATGCAACATCGGCATCACCCTCTGCGCCCCGGCGATCTCGGCCCATGTGCCGTGGTACGGCGCATTAAGGTCGGCCCACGTCGCTAACCGCTCCAGTGATTCGCCATCCAGCTTCACCCCATGATGACCCTTCTCAAGCATCTGACCCAGCTCACTTGAGCTGAAATGGTAATCCATCGGACTGAACGCACGCATATCTCCTTCGATTCCAGGCCTGCGGACAAAACGATGCAGCTCGGCATACGGCATGCTGAATTTGCCGGCGAGGCGCCCGCCATTTCCTGAGATCTGGCTGTTCCAGTCATTGATCATCCTATCGCCCTTAAGATAGGGCTTGTGTACGTCACCAGGCTTGTAGCGCTGATACTCCTCAGCAAGCGCAGGGTCGCTGTGGCAATTCGCGCAATATCTATCCAGCACCGGCTGGACTTCGCGCGCAAAGTTGAATCCACGCGTCGGCCCGTACCAGGACGGCTCTATTTTAGAAGGCTCCCTTTTAGCCGCGGATGATGGGCTGGCCGGCGGAGCTTCATTCTGTTTCTCATGGCAACCCACACATGACATCTGCTCACCAGGCATTCCCGTAAACCAGCTTCGCATGACCTGCAAAGCCTGACCTTTGTCGTCCAGCGGCTGGACCATGACCGGCATCTGCGCCGGAACCGTGAAATACGCCGAGCCGTCATCCTCGACGGGAACGGTACCCATCACGCGCTTGATATCCCATGGTCCATCCATGCCGATAGTCCCAAGGCATCCTCCCATTCCCCACCAGCTGAAATAATAACCAACTATCCTCAGCTTCTTCACTGTCCCGTGCGGAATGCTAGGCAGACCGCTTCCTTTATATATATCCGTAACCAGTACCGTTGCAGCAGGCGATCTCAAATCAACCTTATCCGGCACGATCTGCGGCTTCTCTTTTTTGATAAGAGGCACCGGCTCGAACATACAATAACCCGGCGCATCATAGAGTTTCAGCATATTATCGAATATGTCGACCAGATATATTCCCCATTGCGCATGCGGACCCGGCTTACAGGAGACAATATAATATTTCTCATTCAGCGGATAGGGATGCAGAAACTGCGGCCACACCCCATCAACTATCCGATCCTTAACCAGCATCTCTACTTCCCGACCGAAGCCCGGTATTTCCTGAACGACGCCGCCGGTATCTTTACGGCTTATCGCCGGGTCTAGTATAAGCAGCCGGCCTGCGCGCGCAACGCCATGATGACCGCTGACTATGCCGACTATCTTGGATGGATGCCCCGGCACCGGCCTGGCATAGAAGAACGACGGCGGAAAATACGAATCTGCCCCGTAATAAAGCCGCTGATCCGTACCGTCCGGATTCATTCTGAAAAGGCGGCGCGAGTTTGCATGCGGAAGGTCGCTGTACTCCCAGCGACTATACATCACCCTGCCGTCGTTCAACACAGTCGGACACCAGTCATTCTCCTGATCAAAACAGAGCTGTCGCACAGCCTTTCCGTCCTGCGACAGCAGATAAAGATTAGCTATATGCGAATTGCCCATCACACAGGGCACACCTATGAAAGGCGCGGTTGATGCAAATATTATACGCCCGTCCGGCAGGTAGCACGGATCATACTGGTCGATATCCTCCTCATCAGGCGTTATCTGACGAAGACCTGCACCATCAGCTCGCAGCTCCCAGACGTGCCACCGGCCATTATCTTTCGGCATGGAGAAGAGCATTTTATCCGCACCATACTCAAGATCGACATCTCCCACAAAAACATTGTTTGTCGGCCTGAACAGGGTCTTGAGAGAACCATCCCGGATCGTCAGCACAGCAATTTCATTATCATACGGTTTACGAGAAAGCATACTATTGCTGTCCCAGTTCGCAGGCAAACCGGGATTATTAGCGCCGCGCTTAACTACCAGCAAAGTCTCAAAATCCAGCACAGGATTCGCCAACAGCGCTTCGCGCTGTAACACGCTGAACTCAGCTGATGTGGATATCTTATCAAGCCGTTTGGCATACTCCTGCCCGTTTGCATATTTGGCAGGATAATTCAAAGAAAGATCATCTATAGCTCGACGCAACGCCTGTTTCTTTTCCGGCGAGACTGAATTGCTGTCAGCCGCCACACAGACAAAAGAACAGAACGCTATTACTATTAACAAAACCTCTCTCATCAATAGGACTCCAGCTTTTTCAGTGTATTACGTTTCTCCAAGAAATGATTGTACTTTTTCTTGTCTGCTTCGGACCACGCATTTGCCTCGGCATAGTCACCGCAGAACGGGACCAGCAGATCGATCCAGCAAGCTAGCTTGTCCAGCTCTTCGCGGCTGAGTTTGACCTTGTTATGCCCCTTCACAAGCATCGCCATCAGATCGCTTTTGGCAGATCCCGCAAAATACGGCGGCAGCATTGGCGGAACTGACTGCACATTCAGCCAATTGACAAGTTTGTTCGGCTGGCCTTTACGAGTGAGATTTAAGTATGAATCCGACCATATACGCTTTGCCCCCTTATCCTCCCGCGCCGTCGAAAGCAGGCTGAATGGCTTGTTTGTTTCGCCGGCATGACACTGTATGCAATGGCGGTCGAATATCGGCTGAATTTCTTTCGCAAAGCTGAACCCGCGTTCCGGCCCATAAAAGGGCTGCAACGGTTGCGGCCCTTTTCCCAAAGCCTGCGTCACTGCGCTCTTTGCTGTAGGTGTTGTGTTCTTATTCTCATGACAGCCCACGCATGAACTGTTCTCGTTAGGCATGAGGGTCGACCAGCTCCGCATCATCTGAACGACATATCCGTTTGTGTCAACGAGCTGGAAATAAACCGGAGTTAACGCAGGCGCAACAAAAAACACTGAGCCGTCATCTTCGACAGGAACGGAACCGAGCACACGCTTTACATCCCATGACCCGTTATTGATGGATATTGGCGTACTGACAAGGGCGCCCCCTGCGGGCCCGCCATTACCATTACTACCTATGCCGGCCGGCCGATACTCCAAAGCTACAACTCTGAGCGATCTAACCGTTCCGCGCGGAATATCCTTCAGCCCCGGCCCCTGATAAATATCCTGCACGTAATAAGTGCCGTCCTTCTTGCCGTAATCCACCATACTCGGGCGTATATGCGGAATCTTCCGTGCCGACAGAGGGATTGGCTGGTTGCAAGATACCGCGTCATCCCATGCCAGCAATTCACGATGCCCTTCGACATCCATCCAATAGACACCAAA
>CAMCYG010000080.1 GCA_945883775.1 Victivallis vadensis | reverse complement strand
TTGCCAACAGTCTTGTTCACCTGCCGGTCAAGCCGGCAGGGGTTCCCGGCAGAGTTGCAATGCGCCCTCTTGCATGCCACCATTTTCCTTGCTCTGATCTGGGCTATCTGAAACTATATTTAACAATCACAAAGGATACTCATTATGAGAATATGGCTGTTTTTACAAGTTGGAATCATGTTCCTGGCGGGTGAGATTTTGACAGCAGCAGAGCCGATGGCCGATTGTCTTACTTTTGGTGCTGTTGCGGATATCCAGTATGCTGACAAAACCGCTAAAGGTTCGCGGTCTTATCGCAAGACATTGGATCGGGCTGGGGAGTTTGTAACGGCTATGAATCAAGACAAGCCTTTGTTTGTGGTGTCGCTTGGGGATCATACAGACGGTCGTTCTGTTCCGGCAGACAGAAAAGCGGATGTTGATGCAGTGTCTGCGTTGCTTAAGAAACTCGTTTCTCCGTTAAAGGTTGTAGTGGGAAATCATGATACCTATGCAGGAATAGAGCTTCTGACGGAAGCGCTTGGCTGCAAGGATTTGTTTTACACGTTTACCGTCCAGGGGCATGAAGGCTGGCGGTTCATTGTCCTCAATGGCAATGACGGCAAGGGGGCTTATGTGATGAGCGAAAAACAGATTGCATGGTTCGGTGCTGAGCTGTCGAAGGCTAAAGCAGCAGGAGAGCGTGTTATCTGTTTTTGTCATCAGCCGCTGTTAAATGAGGCCTCGCCCAGGACGCACACGCTTGCCAATCCGGGTCCCGTGCTCAAGGTTATGGATGAGTGTGGCGATGGAGTGGTCCAGGCCTGGATCTGCGGGCATGATCATACGGGTGGCTATGCTTATCGCAAAGGGGTGCATCATTTGACCATGCCTGGAATGGTCGAGACGCATGATTCGACTTCATACGCGCTGATCACGCTGACACCAGACCGGATTGTGGTGCGGGGTGTTGGTCGTGCTCCTTCCTGTGAGCTGCCGTACGGTAAGGCGCCAGCCGTGGAACCTGTGATGAACGATGTAAAAAAGAAAACGCCTGCAAAAGAAGTGCCAGCCGTTTTGCCGGAAGCGGCATAAAGAAACATGAAGGATCGTCCGGTAATAATAGGTTTTGGGCCGGCCGGCATGTTCGCGGCTCTTGAGTTGATTGAGCAGGGGGTGGCACCGCTTATTTTCGAAAGAGGCCGCAGGATAGAAGAGCGTCATATCGATGTTCAGAGGTTTATCAGGGAAAAAGTGCTGGATATTGAATCGAATATCCAGTTTGGGGAAGGCGGAGCAGGTTCATACTCGGACGGAAAACTCTTCTCCAGAGTCAATAATTCCTCTTATGCCAGCAAGGTGCTGGAGACTTATGTCAGGTTCGGGGCGCCCGCCGATATTGTCCGCAAAAAAAAGCCCCACCTCGGAACCGATGTCCTGTGCGATATCGTCATTAATATCAGACGCTATATTCTGGAGAAAGGTGGCGAGATATTTTATGGCGCAAAGATGACCGATCTGCTTGTCTCAGACGGCATAGCCCACGGCGTTGTGATAAACGGAGATAAGGAATATCAGGCTGAGGCAATATACCTTGCGGTGGGGAACTCGGCACGAGACACGTTCGGGATGATCCACGGGAAGGGTGTCGCAATTGAGCAGAAAGCTGTCTCTGTCGGCGTACGAATCGAACATCCGGCAGAGACAATCAACCGCATAAGACGCGGAGCGGAATCATCCAGCGCTGGGCCGGCGACCTATTCGTTCACGTATACCGACCGGAAGGCCGGGCGCGGTGCATATTCGTTCTGTATGTGTCCGGGTGGTGAGGTGATAAATGCTTCGTCAGAGGATGGTTTACTGGTGCTTAACGGCATGAGCTACTCAAATAGAGGATCAGAATTCTCCAATTCAGCCATAGTTGTGCCATGTCATACAACTGATTATACATCGGCACATCCGCTGGCTGGAGTGGAATTCCAGAAGGTGATAGAGAAGAAAGCCTTTAGTGCGGCGGGTGGCAACTGGAAAGCGCCTGCACAGAATCTAGTGGACTTTCTGGAGGGACGGGTGTCTGGGGTGCTGAACCGGAATTCATACAAGATGGGTGTCGCCCCGGCCGGCATGCATGAGATTCTGCCGGGATTTGTGTGCGATACGCTCATGGCCGCATTTAATAAGTGGAAAGCGGAGTATCCGGAGTTTGTCGCAGAAGACTCGATACTCCTTGGTGCAGAGACCAGAACATCTGCGCCTGTAAGAATCAGCCGGGGAGGGAACCGTGAATCAGCAAATGTCCGCAATCTTTATCCGATAGGAGAAGGGTCCGGTTATACGGGCGGCATAACAAGTGCGGCTATTGATGCTATAAAAGCGGTGGAGGGCAGAAGATAAATCTGAAACGAAAGCTTGAGATCTGACCTCCGATTAAAAACGCCCCAAGAAAAAGTCTCTAAGCAAGGAAAACGAAGCGATTTTTCTTTCTGAATCTCAATTGATGTTGTAAGTTTTGTCTTTTCTGGGGGGGCACAATGGATGCAAAATACATATTTCCGGGAAAGATAATACTTGGTCAGCCGCAGGGCGAGATCAAGAGGTCGTATGATGAGTATCTTGATCTGCCTGTTGATCAGGAACTGCTCGATGAGAATGACGGCTTCTCGGCAAATCAGACCACGCTAGGTAAAGAATTCTCCGTTACAGGGTCCGGGACATTTCTCGGAAAAGCCCAGCGCACGTTGACATTCATGCCTTGCAGTGAGCCGGGCTGGTGGTTTGACCGGACTGATCTGAGCAACATGATGCCTATCGGCGTGAGCGTGAAGAGTGTGTGGACGACTCAGCGAAATATCGTTCTTTGCACCGGCTCACCGCATAATTACATGCGTATGGTCGAACATATTATTGCCCTTAAACTCGGGCTGGGGCTTGATAATGTAATGATAAAAGTTGATTCTGGCGACCCGCCTCTGTTTGACCGCAGCAGTCTGGGAATGGTCGAGCAAGTGGAGCAGGCCGGGATAGTGCCGACAAATAAGCAGGCGGCTTATGTAACAGTAAAAGAGCCGGTCACGGCTATAGGGCCCTATGGCAGTTTTGTGACACTGATCCCAGCGGAGAAGGGGAGCAAGTCCTTATTTGTGGATTGCGCGGTAAATTTCAAGACTGCGATTGGAAAACAGCGGATCAGGTTCTATAACGGACAAAAGAGTTTCAAACATGGCTCGTTTGCCCGGACAAATACCAGTCTCTGGACGATGATGTACGTCAAGACCATCGGCCGAATTTTTGCTGACGTCCGGCATCTTGGCTATACAATGAAGAATATACTCGTTGCCGGCCCGCATCATTACATCAATAAACCAGGACTTGTCCATAACGGTAAATCGCTGGAAGCTTGCTGGCACAGGGCAACGCTTGACCTGCTGGCGGCGATAGCGCTTATCGATACCGGCAGGTTCTGCGGCACTATATTGTCATACAAGGCGGGTCATACGCTTGATGTGGATCTTGTGCGTGAGCTGTACAAGCGCGATTTACTGGAGCAGGTAGAAAAGTAACTACCGTTTTGCCTCAGATTTATGCTGCGTAACAAGTGAGAAATGTATAAGGCTAAAGAAATAAACATCTGATTATCTTTGTACATGTAACTGGGCGCATTGCAGCTCTGCCTGGGTTTGACCCCTGCGACCTAGTGTCGCAGGTGAACAAGACTGTTGCCCAAAGCAAATCAACCTTCGGGGTTGATTTGCCAACAGTCTTGTTCACCTGCCGGTCAAGCCGGCAGGGGTTCCCGGCAGAGCTGCAATGAGCCCCATGTAACTTTGTATTTTATACCTAGCGAGCTAAACCATGAACACTTACAGCTATAAAGTCGCTAGACTGCCGAACGCTACAGTTGTCGATGCTAAATGGAACAAGGCGCAATGGCAATCGGTGGAGCCTTTAACGCTCTCCAACTTTATGGGTGATAAGCCGGAACATTTCCCGAAAGTTCAGGCGAAGGTGGCATATCACGGGCATGATATCGCAGCGATATTCAGGGTTGAGGATCGTTATGTCAGAGCCGTCGAGACCAGCAATCATGGCAGGATATGGGAAGACAGCTGTGTCGAATTATTCGTTACTCCGTCAAGCGACATAAAGACCGGCTTTTTCAACATCGAGATGAACTGTTGTGGAAAGTTCCTGTGTTGCCATCAGCTGACACGTGGTGTTGATGTTAGGCCTATGCAGGATAAGGATATGTCCAAGTTTAACGTTGCACATACCTTGAATGGCCCGCTACAAGAAGAGATCGCCGAGCCTGTCATCTGGTGCGTCGAATATACTTTTCCTGCTGAAATACTCTCAGCTTATTCCAGCGCAACGATGCCTGCGCCTGGAGTAGTCTGGAGGGCGAATTTTTATAAATGCGCAGATCTTTGTTCCCATCCGCACTGGCTAACATGGACACAAGTCGATAATCCGACTCCGAACTTCCATCTGCCGCAGTTTTTTGGAGAGCTCGTATTCGAATAAGATGCGTCAAAGAAGAACTACAGCGAGCGCAAAAAACTTGAAGCTGGCTCATCCGTCAGGCTATTGTCAGCTAAAAGGTGCCCCGAAAGTGAGAAATGAAATCAATCATTAAAGCAGTCATCCTGCTTGTAATATGTGCCGCAGCCGGTTGTGTCAGCGTGAATCGAATATACCTTAGTCCATCGGGATCGGACAATAATCCAGGGACAAAGGCGGCGCCACTGGCTACTGTTCAGAAGGCGCTTGAAGTTTCCGCAGTGGATAAAGTAAGGCCGCGCGAGATAATCTTGCTGGACGGGACTTACAACATTACAAAGCCGATAGAAATCGATCCCGCGCACAGCGGTTTGCCGGAATATCCTCTGAACATCCGTGCAGCTAATAAAGGCCGAGCAATAATATCAGGCGGGAAACAAATCTCCGGCTTTAAAATGACAAATACCGGATGTTGGGTGGCGCACATTCCTGAGGCGGCTTCAGGCAAATGGCGGTTTGAGCAGCTGTTTGTAGACGGCAGACGAGCCACTAGGGCGCGGGAGCCTGACAAAGGTTTTTTCCAGTTCAGCGCTGTCGATGAGAAGGTCATGAAGGACGGCAAAGGGAGACTTGCGGAATACGCTATCCAGACGTTGACCGTGAAAGACCAGCCGGTGCTGGACATTCTTAAGCAGATAGGCAGCAAGGAGGTGAAAGATGTCCAATTTAACGCATATCACAAATGGGATAACACGATAAGGTATCTGACGGGAATGGATGTGACGAACGGGACCTTCACAATAGACGGTGGCGGCATGAAGCCGTGGAACCCGCTCACGCCAGAGACGAGGTTTGTTCTTGAGAATTTTCGGGCGGCACTCGATTCACCGGGCGAATGGTTTCTTTCCGGTGAAGGATGTCTGTATTACAAGCCGCTGCCGGGTGAGGTTCTGGATAATGCTGAGGTCATTGCTGCGGTATGTGACAAGCTTATGGTCATTAGTGGTGACGTTACCAATAACAGGCCGGTAGCGGATATGAACATCAGGGATATTATATTCAAATATGCGGAGAGTGTGACCTATCCGGAAGGATTCGGGCCTATTCAGGCAGCGGCATCGCTTGATGCTGCTGTCATGCTTGATGGCGCCCGTAATATAACTTTCACCGGATGTGACGTCTCGCATATCGGCAAATACGCCGTATGGTTCAGGAAGGGAGTACGCAATTGTTCTGTAGTCTCTTCGTCGATAACCGACTGTGGTGCAGGTGGTATAAGGATTGGTGAGGCTACTATTCCGGCTTCCGATAACGAAGCGACATCTTCAAATAAGGTACACAATACATTGATTAATGGCGTGGGCAGGATATATGCGTGTGCCGTCGGCGTGTTGATCTGCCATAGTGGGGATAATACTGTCACACATAACGATATCGGAGATCTTCACTATTCCGGCATATCAGCGGGCTGGCGCTGGGGATATGATGTCAGTCCAGCAAAGCGTAATAAGATCAATTACAACCACATACATCACATCTCCGGTGTTTTGAGTGACCAGGGCGGAGTATATACACTTGGGCCGAGCGAAGGGACGGAAGTCTCTCATAATAACATACACGACATTGACAGCTACTCATATGGCGGCTGGGGCTTGTATACCGATGAAGGCAGTACCGGAATCAAGATGGAGAAAAACCTTGTCTATAATACCAAGACAGGGGCATTCCATCAGCATTACGGGAAGAATAATTTAATCAGCAACAATATATTTGCGTTCTCAAAGCTTTACCAGATACAGACGACGCGGGTGGAGGACCATCTGTCGTTTACATTCGAGAATAACATCATTTGCTTTACAGAGGGCGTTCTGCTTCAGGGGCCCTGGGCGAAGTTCAGGACTGAGATGAAGAATAACTGCTACTGGAAAATAGGCGGCGGCGAATTCAATGTTGCAGGAATGTCTTTTGAAAAGTGGCAAGCGCTGGGGAGGGACAAGGGGACTGTCATCGCCGATCCGATGTTTATTGATGCGGAGAAATATGATTTCAGGTTGAAGTATAGCTCCCCGGTATTCAAGACCGGCTTCAAAAGATTTGACTACAGCGAAGCAGGATTGCTGAAATAGAAGAACAGATTTATCTTACAGAGCGCACAGAGTTCGCAGAATAAGAGTTTCAATCGAAAACGGCGCGTTTTGTAACGCGCCGTTCTTATTGTCAGACTGGTTGTTGTTTACTGCTCAAGGGGAGGGGGCTGCGTTTTATCGGCGTCGTCGCTCTCTGCGTCTATTTCTTTCTTAGGCCGCTGTTTGCCGCCTTCACTTCGCTTCTGTTTAAGTTTGTCACGGAATGCGCCCTGCTTTCCTCCCTCGCCTGGCTGCATCATCTGGTCGCCTTCGCCTCTTTCCTTCATTTTCTTGCCGAAGACTTCGCGAGCCTTTTTGATCTGCTCCGCCGTCAGAGAATTCTTGAGCAGAATCATCTTAGTGATGCGCAGCTTGGCTATCTCTGTGTGTATGGCTCCGCTCTTTTCCACGGCGGCCATAACCGCGCTTTCGTCGATTTTCTTGGCCTTCATGAGTTCTGCCTGATCTATAGCGGCAAGCTTCTGTTTTGCTTCCAGTTCGATCTGTGCTTTATTCATAGCGACGATCTTGGCCTTGATTTCCTCGACTACTTTCTCTGAAATTCCGATTTCTTCAGTCAACTTGGGATTATCGAGCAATTTCTCGATCATGCAGTCTTTGCCGCCGCCTTCTGCGCGCATACCTCTGTCTCTGTGGTTCATCATTTCGCCGTGGGACTGCATTGGTCTTGGTGGCCTTTCCGTCTGGTCGCCGCTAGTTTCAGGGGTCGGAGGCTGTTCTTGTGCTATTGCAGTGCCGCACATAAATAGAGCCGAGACCATCAGAGCTGTAATGTAATTATTCATAACTGCCTCCTGTATTGTTCTTATGACATGAATAACGGATAATTCTCCTGTTTATTGTGAAAGACCGCAATTTCATGAATTCTGGGCAATTACAAAAGGATTCATTCTGCATCCGCGGTGTTTCATTGCCTGATATATAAGGCGGCCGGCCCAGGCATCGAGGGCTGCATATTTCAGGGCGTTTAGTGGTATATCTGTCCGCTCCCAGTTGGTGAGCTTGGCTCCTTTGGATAATCTACGGGCAAGCAGCAGTGCCACAAGTCCTTTGAGTCCATGATGATGAAGGCCGTTCTGTTCCGAACAGACACCCAGGTCCACGAAGTTAGCAGGCACAAAACGCTGCATTGTCCGCAGTTCGCTGATGTCTCTGCCAACCGCCACCCCGGCCTTTATGATGTCAGGATTGGAGAATAGTGTCGTCAGTTCCTTGGGCAGATGGCCTTTGAGCCGGAATATAAATATAGCCTTTGCGCTGGAAAGCTGGACCATTGCTGGAGGATAAGACTCGCCTCTTCTGAAAGCTGGTCGCTTCTCCGTATCAAAACCCAGCAGGTGGCACTCTGATAGTTCGGCGACAGCCGCCACCAGATCCTTATGTGTCTCAACTACATGGAAAGGAATCCCGCAATCAAGAGTTTCGAGCTGGTTGATTTCCTCGTTCGAGAGCTTTACGTCCAGCGGAAATATTTCATTATAAATCATTGTAATCTAAGTATTCAGAAAACAGCATCCTGAGTTCAAAATAAACATCTATCTGCTGTCCACTGTTCCCGCAGCGACCGCTGCGGATCAATTGTCTACATTCAGCCGCCGCCTGTTCCGCCGACTGGCGGGCACAAGAAGAAGGAATATATCCGGCCTATTACCAATACAGCGACACACAGTGCTATTCCGGCAATAGCGATCTGCTGTCTGGCAGTGCGCATGCCGCTTATTCCAAACCCGATCCCTGCCAGACACAAAATACCGCCTATGGCAGGCACAAAGAACATTATCGGCAGTGCCGTGCTTCCTGCAATTACAGATGCCCATGCATGATTTTCTTTTGTCATAATGCTTAATTCTGATTTGTTCAGAATGTCAAATTAACCACAAAGAACCTAGCGCGGCCAATGGCCGCGCCGAAGCCCCGGCTTGCTTACCCCAGCACAACCAAAGATCGCCGCAAAGGGTTGCGGCTCCTACATCCGGAGGTAGGAGCCGATCCCCTGATCGGCGATTCTGTGACAAAATGCAAGAAGTTGCTGGATAGTAGTACGCGGCGCTCAAAATCCAGCAGTCTTCGTCTACTGTAGTTGAGCTTGTGCCAAGCTCAGATCATTCTCCCGGCGCTTGACACAAGCGCCGCTACAGCTTCTTTATTTCTTATTCTTCAGTACAGCCGCGCCGCCAAGGCTGGATGTGGTTGCGTTCTCAAGATCTGTCCACAGGGTTCCTTCGCCGGAATGCAGAATATTTATCGTCATCTTGTTATTTAGCTGTTTGGCAAATTCCCACAGCCCGAATGCAACAGGGTCATTGAATCCTTTTGCCTTAAGCTGTAAGCCCATTGCTTTTTCGCCTTCGACCATCTTCACTGACGTTGCCTGGGCTGTTGCCATCGTTCGTGTAGTCTCGGCTGTGACCTTTGCCGTGTCTCTGGCAATTTCCGCGACTTTCCTTATTGCATCAGCCCTTGTGGATGCAACGACCTTTTCCCGGTCGGCGGCGATTTCAGCCTTAAGCTTCTCGGTTTCAACTTCTACCTGCTGTTTCTTCTGCTCGATCATGGTCTGTTCGGTGTTCAGTTCGGCAAGCTTTTTGGCCGTGTTCTGGCGCTCAATGTTTGTCTTGTCCTGTTCAACGGCTATGCTTGCCTGCTGAATAGGCTCAAGAATCTGAGTGGGCACCTCTACGTGCCTGATTAAGGCGTTATGCACGATGATCTTCTTCTGGCCCAGTATGAGCTGAAGTGTCTTGGTAAGCTCGGTTTGGAACTTCTCTCGGCCTTCGCCCATGATGAAGTCCTTGGCGCCGTATTCAGATCCTTTGTTGCGCGCCACCGAAGTGATCTGGGGCATGATTATCTTGTCGACGACCATAGGCAGATCGCCGTACTGGCTGAATATTCCTGCAATTTCAGCAGGCAGGAGCTCTATTTCAACGGTCATATCCAGTGTGATCTGGAATCCGTCACGCGACGGGAACTCCAGAAACTGTTGAAGTATCAAACCGCCTGCCTGGCCTTCGAGATATTTCTTGCGCTCCGCCTCAAGATTGAGCTCCTGCTGTTTGGGTTTGCCTTGGCGTGTTTTGTCCCCCGCGGCGATTCCTTGCTCAGGGGCATTATAATTCTCTTCGCTATTTTCTTTCCGCTTGGATATCAGATTGCTGGATATGTAGTCCCACCGGCTGTCTTTCTGCGCCTGCAGAGCCTGGTGCTGCATTTCCTGTACTGCCGAGTTGGCCGAGCTAAGTTCGCTCTTGGTGATGACAGCGCTCCCTCCCTTGCCCAGCAGTGAGACCTGGTTGACGCCGATCTCCAGAATGTCGACCTTGAACTCCTTCGGATTGATGTAATACAAGCCCGGCTGGAGAATATCTTTTCTGACACCCTTCTGGCCTTTGCCTGCAAACTGGCCGATAGGTGTCTGTTCTCCTGCCAGAGACGTCATCACTCCCGCATATCCGACTGGAACGATTGTAGCGTCGGCGATCTCGATGTTATATCCGTAGGGGTTCATCCGGTATTTTCCTGGTCCCAGCACCCTGCGCCATATGCCTTTCTGGTCATCGTTTGCAAGGAACTCGCCTTCAGGCAGGTCCTTGCCGACTTTGGCAGTGACAATGCCTATCTTGCCCGGGAGGATGGTTAGCACCGGTATGATATGCCATTCATACATTATCGGGTTGAGAAAATGCCGTCCTTCGCCAAGGACATCCGCCTGTGTTCCCTTCTGGTTCTTTCTCGCGAGGATTTGACCTGGCTCAAGCGCCTCGCCAGATTTCTTTTCGATAATGGCCATAAAGTCGGGATGCACATAAAAGCGTTCGAATCCCCACATCCATGCACCCCATATACCGGCAACTATTAAACCGAGTGTGATAAGCTTTTTCACTTGGACACCTCCTTCGTATTTGGAAGATAGGAGCTGAAGATGGTACCCAGCCCTTCTTTAGTATCGCTTGTCAGGACAGAATTAACCATCGGCGCCACTTTTTGATAGAACGTGTATCTTGCCAGGTTCATGCCGCTTTCAAACGCGCGTACCTGACTGGTGATGACTGCGGCTTCGGCTTCGTTCTGTGCTTTGACAGCATCGCGATCGCCTTCTGCCCGGAAGATGACTGCTTCGGCCTGGGCTTTGGCAGCTGTAAGATTGATCTTGGCGACCTGTAGATCCTTTTCTGCAGCTATAATCTGGACTGCCTGCTCCTGTTCAACGCCGATCTTTGCCCTGATCCTCAACGTATCGGCCTCTACCTTCTCCTTGTTCTGAACGGCAAGCATCTCCTGCTTGGTCAATTCAGCCTTTGACTTGGCCTGCAGCATCTGCTGATCGTACTTCTTTGCCTCCTGTACGGCTACCTCTCTGTCACGGTTTATGCTGGCTATCTGGTCTGGCACGATTATTCTCCGCACAAGTACAGACCTCATCTCAACACCCCATTCTGTGCACTTATCGCGCAGATGCAGTTCCAGCTCATTCTGGAACTTCTGGCGGGTCTGTCCGACAATAAAGTCGATGGCGGGATGCTTGCTTCCCTCGATACGGCTGAATCCGCGGGCACGTGGCATGACGATCTTCTTGATGATGTCGTCCATGTCGCCAACACGATGTGTTATTTCTGCGGCCTTGTTTCTTGTGACGGCGAATTCCAGTGTGCCCTCTACGGTTACAGTAAAGCCGTCAGCTGTAAGGAACACTATCGAATCTTCCCCGCTCATTTCGAAGCGCTGGCTCTGCAGGTTGACCGGCAGGACATCGATCATGTACGGATTCAGATAATATGTGCCCGGATCGAGCACTTCCGGAATCACGCCCTTCATGTCTTTGCCGACAAGAAAAGAATTCAACTTCTCCGCCGCCAGATCTGCGGTGAACACATCTTGTCCGACCATTGAGCGAACCACGCCCACATGTCCGGGTGGAATGCTGATGGCATTGACTATTTTCACGCTGTAAGCAAAAGGGTTAATACGATGTTTACCGGGCTGGAGGACGTCTTCGAGAATCCCCTTGGTGACATTAGTGCTTTTGTCATCGATTTTGCCTGTGGCCATTATCTGTCCTGGCGGCAGGTCCTTGCCGTAAAGGCGGGTAATCACTCCGAGCTGGCCGGCAGGGATGTCCTGGATTTTGGCTATCTTCCAGCCCCACGAGTATGGATTCTTGAAGTATCGGCCTTCTGAGAATACCGCAAGCTGGACGCCTTTCTGGGCGGGGCTTTGTGCAATAATCTCGCCTGATGGCAGATTGTCGCCAGTCTTCTTGATAAGGATGGCGATCTGATCGGCCCGCGGTTCTATACGGCACCCGAACCATATAAATAGAAAGAGAAAGATCGACCCGAATATTATAAATGCCGCTCCAAACGACATGCCTAACAGGTTTTTGAGTGCTTCGGTATTGATCTGATTCTGTCGCGGGAATGGCGGTGGTGAATCGTAACTTCTGCTCATTAACAATCTCCTTCGATATAGTTGATTATAGTCGTAATGCCGCTAATCTTATTCGCCATCCAATACAGTAGTCAAGAAGGAAGAGAACAGAAGGAAGAGAACATCGGGCCTAGCCGTAGAATCCGTTTAGAACCGCTTTGCTGCTTTCCCTGCTTTTGCTGGCGGATCAAATACCCAAGTCCACTTTTTGGCAACAGCGTCCTCCCACATGATCGGCCAATTCCGGTCAAGCTGAGTCTGGC
>CAMCYG010000079.1 GCA_945883775.1 Victivallis vadensis | reverse complement strand
GCTCCGGCAATGGCGCTTAATGTGAAAATGCAGAGCATCGTTATCATGAGAGCATCTGCACTGCCGTTATAATGTCTTTGGAATGCCATGGCGTAGGAAATTACCGGCAGTGTATCGCCGAGTGCCGGGGCGGCCAGCCAGAATTGTTTTACCATGGCAGAGCTCTGCTTTATTGTGAAAACAATCCATGGTGCGTACAGGATGCCTGTAATAAACTGTACTTTCATCCAGGTGATGAACGATTTTCTGCTCTCAGCATTGCTGATAAGCAGAATGCCTGTGGTCATTCCTATCATCAGCTGTCCCGCCCAGAAGAGTGCCGCCAGATTGTGGGTAAAAAGCATCAGCAGGTTAATGGCAACAGTCGCCACGCATAGAAAGGCCGTGGTTTTGGTGTCTTTCGATCGATCGAGCATTAACGATATAAAGTCGAGAAATAGATACAAAGAGCATGCGACCAATAACGAGAGCATCGCGTACATCCGTATATCCTGTGAGTGCCAGATGTGGCAGCTGCTGGTAGCGATTAATATCGCGGAAACGAATGCCGGTAAGGCGCCCCAATGTTTTTTTACCATTGCCCATACGATTGCTATGGTGGCAAGGTCAAATACCGTTGATGTTGCTTTAAGCAGGAAATCGCTATCACCAAAAAGCCTTATGAATTTGATGAAAATGTATGACAGCGGAGGATGGACGTCACGCGTCGCAATAAAATCAAGCATTTTGCTGAATGGCATATTTGTGAAAGCAAGCGTGTAGGCCTCATCAAGCCAGAATGATTCCGAGACCAAGCCTATATAACGCTGTCGCAGGGCATAGAGCAGGAGCATTGATAGTAAGAAATACTGACAGATGTGCGCCAGCGTAAGATGTTTATTGAAAAAGGCGCGTATGACATTTCTTGTGTCGTGTTTTGGAGAAAGGTTCATTATATTGCTAGAGCCTGCTAAGCGGCACGGTTGTTTCGGCGGTGCCATCCACCGGCAACTTTCCTGGCGAAAATGCATCAGCACTTTCTATTACAATAAATGTATTCTGTCGGTTAAGTCCATCTGCCCTTATTGCTGAAATATCAAGAATGACTTCCGCTCGCTCGCCTCTGTTCAGGCGGCGAGCCCCAGATATTCTGTCCGCCGCTATCCGTCTTAGTTTCTTCCTTTTCAAGTATTGCACAGACGCGGTCAAAGGCGGCATGTTGTCTTCCAGGCTTTCAAATATAAGCCTCAGCTTCCTGTCTGAGTCCATAAATTCATAACCGGTGAGCTCGAGCAAAGATCCGAATCGTATAGGTTCAGCTGTCTTGCCTGATGTATGTCTGACGATAATATCATTGTACTCTTTGTTGTAGACTGCAAGCGCCGTCAACGCTTTGTGATGTGAGGGCGAAACCGTCAGAAGGTCGCTGGCAGTTGCTTCAATGATCTTGGGGTCATGCGTCGTCGCGTATGCGGCTTCGAACCGGAGCCGTTTTGCCGCAATGTTATTGATGGCGTTGGTGGGCATTGCATCAAGTATTTGGACTGCTTCGGAGGGTCTTCCGTTTTGTATAAGGTGGTCGGCCTGGGCGATTGTTATATCCGAAAGAGCCTTGCTTATGAGATTGGATTCGGACCACGAAATTTCCACTCCTCTGACTGCTAGAAATGCAGATTGCATAGTTTCAAAGTGCAGTGCCAGCTGGGTGTCGCGCAAACAGGTATAGTCGAATGAGATAGGTATGTAGGAGCTGGAGTTTGTTATCATGGTTGAGGCGACTTCCACGCCATCAGGGTCTTTGAGGATAATCATCGAGTTGAAGTCCGGCCTTCGGGACATGACTTCCATGGTGATGCGGTATAATCCTCGTGTAAGATACACGGGTATATTAAGAGCCCCAGTGAAAGGGGCGCCTTCCGCACCAGGTGTTACGAATTTAATGACATTCGGAATGGCGGTTATGGGGTTTCTGATCCTCGCGACTGAATCATGATAAAATACTGGTATCCCGTTTAATGTGTGGTTATTTGTCAGTGCGGTAATCAAACTCTTCCGGTATTCGTCAGCCTTGGGTAATAGCAAAGTGGCTTGTGCATCATTGCCAGATCTGACTTCAAGCTCAAACCGTAATTCCGGCGCTAGTCCATTAGTCTTGTTGTCTAACAGTGATCTTGCTCCAGCTAAGGAGCCGTTATCCAGGCACGACCGTACAGCGCAGTTCACGTCAAAAACAGGCCTGACAAAACAAGGGACACAGTTCATGTGCGTGGCTTTGTCGATTTCTGTTCTTATCAAGCCTAACTTCGGGCCGTCTGAATTCTCTATGTTTTCCATTATTCGGTAAGGAGTTGTGTTGAAAGGGATGCAATTAATTTCAGCTGAACCGCTGGGATGTTTGACCTTTGCCATGGTGCCCCGCTCGAAAGTGCTGATCAGTAAATAACAAGGAGGTGTTCTTGTGCCGCCAATGGCGAATTCGCGTGGGT
This sequence comes from Victivallis vadensis, assembly GCA_945883775.1. Taxonomy (GTDB): domain Bacteria; phylum Verrucomicrobiota; class Kiritimatiellia; order UBA8416; family CAMCYG01; genus CAMCYG01. The sequence continues at coordinate 10,199 of CAMCYG010000079.1, read as the reverse complement.
GGTTCATGTCTACTCTGAATGTCAGCGCCGGGCCAAGATCCGAACCGGTAGGGCATATGATGTGCCTATCGGTTTCGGAGATAAGGCAGGGCGGCGTGAGTGCTATTCGTACATCATTTAGGCCTTCTTGGTTATTCAATCCGTACAATCTGATGACCGGTGAAAAGAAAGTAGCTTCGATATCTGGAAACAGCCTCGGCGCCCATTCCTTGAGCAGAACTGTTTTGCTCATAAATTCCACGATGTTATCGTTGAATTCTGTTCCCAGTTGGCCTGTTACCGGATCGTACAATCCTCGTGCTCCGTCGGTCGCGTTCCTGACCATTATATCAACCTTATTGTCCCGCAGGTATTTAAGGCCGGATACTTCGGTCTTGTGGATTGACTTGATCGCGAATGATGGGTTGATGTCAATCGGTCGTGTGTAGTTCTCTGTTCCGATTGTCAGTTTTGTGTCCATGCACATGGATAGCCAGTTGTTAGCCTGAATCCTGGTCTCATCCCATCGAAAAATTGACGACATGGCCAGTCCGTTTAGCGCCGCCCCGTGAATTACGGCGACAGATAGAACAATTGCGGCAGCAACGCCTGTTTTTTTCGCCAAAGAGCTGATTGCTGAGCCGAGCGAGCAAACAGCCACGGCTGACAGGATGGAGAAAGGAGTAAGGAAATTCATCATTTCCTGAGACCTGACCCATGGGGCCAGGAACAGGTAATAGAAGAGGTATACCAGTGGATAGGTTATAAGTACCGGGTAATATTTCCTGTATGGCCCGAAAGATGCAAGAATCAGTCCGGCCATGATGGTGATGATCCACAAAGATCCAAGACTGCCGGCTTCTTTCATGAGGCTGACGGCATGAACTGCAGGAATCACCCCAGGGCCGCTTTCTTTTGTGCAGTTTACCCCGTTACGTTCGCCGAATACTCTTGCGCTTTGCACGGCAAGCTTATCTGAGAACTCCTGGTAGTGCAGGGCATTCGGGTTTGCTATGACAAATCCGAGCACAAATAGCAGTACAGTGAGTACTGTCACGGAAACTGTTTTTTTGATTACACCAGATGCGTTCATCCTGCGCATAGTGCTGTAAAGAGCTACAGGGAGTATGAAGATAAGCACAACCAGCATATACTTTGTCCCTGCGGTAAAACCTGCACACGCCGCCGCCAGGCAGTAAATCGCCAGCTTACCCGTGTTGATATATTTCAGTGTCAGCCATAATGTTACTGCGAGCATGAATGCCATGGCGATGTCGCTCTCGGCATAATGGCTGTGCTCTATGTGGATGCTTGAAAATGCGATCAGTAGGCCGGGGAGAAGCGATATCCATCGGCGAAACAGTATCTGCCATGCACAAAGATAAGTGATACAGCAGGTAAGTGCGCCGAGGGTTACGTTAAAGTATCTGGCAAACCGCAGTGTGCTGAGATCTTTTTCGGCGATACTTTCATCATTCTTGGTCAGGAAAGATATCTTGTTGAAGACGTTATTGATTTTATTGACTGCAATGTATACCGGTTTAGCGAGTGTGAAGAATCCGCCCGGATAAGGTTTGTGCAGTGAGGCATGGTCAATTCTATACTGGAGCCAGTTGGCAATCGGATATTCGTCCGGATGGCTGCCATCCTTCCATTGAATGCCGTCTATTCTCAGCCAGAAAGAGACTGTGAAAATGAGCAGCAATGCCCAGAAATGATATATGAAACGTTTTTTCATCGGTGCAAATAATGTCGATAATGGTGGGTTAGGTCAATAATGAAAAGAAGAGGACTATCCTCGGTATTTCAGATATCTAAGCCGCTCTTTCTCTGGGAATCTCTCAATGGCATATCTCAGCATGGTCCTTGGCATATTCAGGTGCTTTTCAAGGAACAACTTTAATGTTTCGATATCGCGCTTGCCGATTTCTCTCAGCATCCAGCCAACAGCCTTGTGGATCAGGTCTTCGCGGTCATTAACAAGTATGCCGGCGATTGTGATGGCATCCGCGAAGTCGGCTTGTCTGATAAAATGGAATGTAGCAATTATGGATATCCGCCGTTCCCACATATCCTTGGACCGCGCAAGTCTGTTTAGGGTGGCACGGCTTTTGTCCTCCAGATGTCTGCCGACAATGTATGGGGCGGAAGTGTCAACTAGATCCCAGTTGTTTATATGGCTCAGATTTGCCATATAGAAATCATATATCGACTTGCGTTCAGCGCTTACACCGGAATCGTATTTGCCGACCAGCAGTGTCAGCGCCAGAAAGCGTTCTTCATGAATTTCAGAAGAAATCAGCTCGCGGATTTCAGTTAAGGGCATGGCCAAGTGCCGGCTGGCAACCTTGCGGAGCAGGGGTACCTTTATTCCCAGGAAGATGTCACCTTCTCCGTATTCTCCCGGCCCAGTCTTGAAGTAGCCGTTCAAAAGTTTGGCTTGCTTCGGATCAGCCAGCTTTTTTAACTCGACCCTGACTGCTGTGGCAGACGATTTGTTCTCTGTTTGCATTTACGAATAATGGCGATTTACGGTCTGAGAAACAAGCAAAGATGTAAGTTGATTTACACGGTGGTTAAATGATATCCGTAAAAACACGACTTGACCTTGGCAATGATTAAAGTAAGTTACACGCGCTACACATTTAAGGGGAGAAATACATGATCAAAGCTTGTGAGTTGAACGAAGGGGATATTGTTGTTATTAATTCGGCGCCGAATATGACCGAGTCCATACAGGTCAATCAGCCCTCCGCGCGCGGAGCTTCCACTCTTTACAAGGTCCGATTCCGAAATCTGCAGAACAGGCAGAAAACGGACAAGACTTACAAAGGTGATGACCCTATTGAGACGACTGATTTCGACAAGAGAGAGGTCCAATACCTATACAATGATGGCCATCAGTGCATGTTTATGGATATGGAGGATTTTACTCAGTTCGGCATCATTAGCGAGACAATCAAGGAAGAACTGCAGTATATGGTCGATGGAATGGAGGGCATTAACGCGCTGATTTCTGACGGACGTATTCTCGGTATCGAATTGCCCGTTCTGGTCGAATTGCGGATCAAAGAGACTGGCCCGTCAATGAAAGGTGCTTCAGCGACCTCCCGGACTAAACCAGCCATAATGGTGACAGGTCTTACTGTGCAGGTTCCTGAATACATGGAATCTGAAACCCTGATCCGAGTCGACACCCGCACCGGTGCCTTCGCCTCCAGGGCTTAGTACGAGTATTTCTGCAGCTGTGTAATCACAGAAGAAATGATCGCCGCCCAGGCTTCGCTCAAGAATCTATAACGAAAAGAAGGATACATCAATAATGATGTTGATTGTCAATGGAATTTAGCGTAGAGTTTTATTCAAGTGAAAAGGGGAAATTGCCAGTTCAGGAGTTTCTGGAAGAACTTAAAGCGACTGACTCTGGCGACTTTACTGCAGTGCTTGCTGGGCTTACAAAATTGCGTAATCGGCAATATCATAGGCCGCCATTGTCCAAGGATATCGGCGATGATTTATTTGAACTTAGGCACGTTGGCAAATTGAATACGAGGATCCTTTATTTCTTTATGCGTGGAAGACGGATAGTGGCTGTTCATGGAATTCGGAATAAAGACTGGAAAATCCCGGCGAATGACAGAAAGACGGCACTTGTGCGCATGAACGACTGGAAAGCGAGGGTATGCTGATGAAAGCGACTAATTTTGATGTCTATTTGAAGGAGCAGTTAAAAGACGAGTCATTTGCTACGCGTTTCGAGACAGCAGGCAAGGCTTGGGATGTTGCATTACAGATATCAGCTCTGAGAGCAGAAGCCGGGATGTCGCAGAAACAGCTTGCGAACAAGCTGAAGACATCGCAACAGCAAATCAGTCGTTTGGAGTCCCCCTCCTATGAAGGACATTCCTTGAGTATGCTTCGCAGGGTAGCGCACGAGCTTAATGCAGAAGTAAAAGTCGTCTTTGAGCCAGTGCATAGCAGAAAGCGCGCCGCAGTGGCAGAATCTAAGGTTGAATATCGGAAGCGTAAATAAACCTATAATTTAATTATGCGCTTTATCGGTGCAAAATGAGCCTTCAACTTTCTTGTGTATTTTGCTGATTTAGATGGCTATTCTGTTCTTGTATGCAAAAGAAGATATTATTGGTCGAAGATGAGCCGAATATAGCCGACAGTATTACTTATGCCCTGTCGACGGATGGATTTGAGGCCAAGTGGTGTAAGACCGGCAGGGATGCTATAAAAACCATTGCCTCTGGAAAAATCGACCTTGTAATACTCGACGTAGGCCTCCCTGATATGAGCGGCTTTGATGTCTGCAAAGAAATCCACAAAATATCTTCGGTCCCCGTGATATTCCTGACTGCACGCGCAAGTGAGACAGATAAGGTCGTTGGCTTGGAACTCGGCGGCGATGACTATATCGTAAAGCCGTTCAGTCCGCGTGAGCTAACTGCCAGAGTCAAGGCGGTCCTGCGCCGTGTGTCCGAAAAAGACGCGCCAATGTCTAAAAAAGATTCTGCTGGTCCCTTTGCCATTGATCGTAAACGGATGAAAGTATCCTACTTCGGAAAACCTGTTGATCTATCGCGATATGAATTCAAGATTCTAGACGTACTTATCGGCAGGCCTGGCTGGGTCTTTACGCGGGATAAGCTCATGGAAATGGTATGGGAATCGCCTGAAGCGAGCCTGGACCGCACCGTCGACACTCATATCAAAACTATCCGCGCCAAACTTAAGGATATTAAGTCAAAGCTTGACCCTATCGAAACACACCGCGGGACAGGCTATTCCTTAAGAGAGGATATTAAGCATTAAGGCTTATTAGAATCAGACCGATCCGGCAATTCGGGAAAGGTAGGGCGAACCCTCTGGGTGAGCCGTACTTCACGCAGAAGAGCAAGACGGCTCGGCAGGGACGCCTCGCCCTACCTTTGGAATTGAAGATGCAGTCAGTCTTTAGAGGACGGTGCTGAGAAAATAGATACTGATATTTGATCCTGAATCGCTGTGGAATTGGATTTATGAAAATTAGAACTCGTTTGTTTCTGACAATACTTCTTATCGTCGGCTTTGGTTTCTACAGGCTGATCGGGTGGATTGTAGATGATCTGCGTCCGCGCTATCTCGAGGCTATGGAAGAAGCCATGGTCGATACATCAGTAATACTGGCTTCCATTGTCGAGGAACAGCTGGCAAACGCCAGCTTCAAAACGAATAGTATTCGTCTTGCCCTCGACTCGGCTCAAAAACGCGTGTTCTCAGCAAAGATATATCAGGTTACAAAAACCAATCTCCAGATGCGTGTCTATATTACGGATGATAGGGGTGTCGTGCTCCTGGATTCGGATGATGGCCGCGATGAGGGGAAAGATTATTCAAAATGGAATGATGTTGCTAAGACACTTAAGGGTGAATACGGTGCAAGGGCTACCCGGATCGTCAAGGGTGATCCTGCTTCTGTAATACTTTATGTTTCTTCGCCTATACGAAAGAATGGTCGTATTTTCGGGGTTCTCACTGTCAGTAAGCCGACTAGCAGTGTTTCCGTGTTTATGGATGCATCGCGACGAAAGATCATATCTGCGGGATTCATGGCGGGTGTCGCTGTCGTCGTGATTGTACTGATAATATCATTGTGGATTACTTGGCCGATCAAAAGACTCACTGAATATGCTGTGCAGGTTCGGGATGGCAAAAAACCTAAGGTGCCTGACTTTGGCCGGAGTGATATCGGCGAGCTGGGCAGGGCGTTTGAGCAGATGCGAGATTCGCTGGAGGGCAAAGAGTATGTCGAGAACTATGTTCAGACGTTGACTCATGAGATGAAAAGCCCGCTATCTGCGATCAGAAGCGCGGCTGAGCTGCTCAAAGAAAATATGCCGTCAGACCGACGTGACAAGTTTATTAGCAATATATGCGAAGAGTCCTCGCGGATGCAGGATCTGATCGAGAGACTTCTACAACTTTCTGCAGTGGAGAAGAAAAAGTCTTTGGATGATGTGACCGATGTGGATCTTTGCTCACTGGCTTCAGATGTTGCGGCAAGTATGTCTTCTGTATCGGCTGGCAAGGGAATCAATGTTCATTTGGACTGTCCCCAGACGGTGATCCGGTGCTGTAACAGATTTCTAATCAGGCAATCACTTGCTAATCTGCTTCAAAACGCAATCGAGTTCAGTTCAGCGAAATCGAACATCAATATAAGAATTACGCAGTCTGGCGAAAAAGCGGCCATTGTTGTTGCAGATTCGGGTTGTGGTATTCCTAGCTATGCATTGGAAAAAATCTTTGATCGGTTTTATTCTCTGGAACGGCCTGATACTGGCAGGAAGAGCTCAGGCCTTGGATTGACTTTTGTCAGGGAAGTAATGGCTCTTCACGGCGGTGAGATTAAGATAGAGAATCGGCTCGGTGGAGGCGTCTTGGCGGAACTTATTCTGTGATTCTGAAGACAGGCAAAGATTCTTAACCGCCGATAAAAGCAGATGAACGCTAATAAGTAAAAGTCTTATGTAGCAGCGCTTGTGTCAAGCGCTGGGGGACGGTGCATGACACATGCACCGCTACATGTTTCGCATTTCACGCCTAATTCACCCTGACTTCATAATTTCTTCACACATGCTTTCTACATTCTTCTCAAACAAACAAGGAGGGTGTATGAAAAATGTGTTGCTGATGCTGATGTGGGCAGTGCTGTGTTCCTGTGCCGTGGGTGCAGAGGAGAGTGTGACTGTCCCACTCGGCGAATTCAAGAAGCTGTACCGTCAGAGCGTTGAAGAGGAGCTGGCGGTTAAGAACCCTGAAAAAGAACACGGCGCATCAGCAAAGAAGAGTCAGTCGATGGTGTGTACGATCGATGAGGCACGCTACAACGTTAGAATTAATGACCTCAATGCACAGTGCGAAGTGGCCCTCACTGGACGTCTCATATCAGGTGATCCTTCCAGTGTGCCTTTATTCGGTAAGGATTTGGTCATTGCAAGGACCGGTAAAATAACAGGCGGAACATTGCTTTCATCTTCAGATGGTGTCGGATTCATGCCTTCGTCTGATAAAAAAGAATTTAGCGTAAGCCTTACCTTTCTTGTGCCTCTGCAGGAGGACAGCCGCTCCGGGTTGATATCGTTCGGTATTCCTAATGCGCTAAGGAATTCGCTATGCCTGAAGTTTCCGGAGGAAACCAAACTGGTCCAACAGCCAGGAATGAAGGATGACGAGGGCATGTATCAATTTCCAGCTTCTGATGCCGTTCTTGTGAGATTCCTGCGAAAAAGCGCGGTAACTGCCGTCTCGCTGGTCGATATCGATATCCTTTCGGATGTAAAACTGCAGGGGAAGCGTGCAATCGTGACGAGTTATATCACGCCTGTGCAGTCCTGGCCTCCAATTTTTACGCTAAATGTGCCAAGCAATGCCAGTTTTACCGCGTCGTCACTGAAGTCGTCCTGGCTGAAAGGGAAAGCTAGCGGGCAGTACGAGGTTAATATTCCGGCTGATGCCAAGGGTCCCATGTATATACAGTTTGCTGTCGAAGAATCCGTTGCCGGCCGTTTTTTGATCGGCCTTCCACAAATACATGCTAACAGTGGCAAAGAGGGTGATTTTGTGATCGAGGAGCCTGACGACGGACAGATCGAGATGGCAAGCTCTGGACTGGTGAAGGATATCCCGGTAAACAAGCTGAATAGTCAGTTGATTGGCTGTGTGCAAGGCCACAGGTCTTACAGTCATATTTCTTCTTCGGATCCTATAAATGTCAATATCAGACGTTTCAAGTCGGTGAGCACGCCATCGATAGTTCTCAATTCGCAGTCGTTCTATGCATCTTTTGAAGAAAATGGAAATTTATTGTCGATGTTGGAGCTTGATGTTCCGCCGGAGGTGGGCGCCAGAATGGCAGTGAAGGTAATACCTGAGACTGAAGTATGGTCGCTTACCGTCAATGGCAAGAAACGCAAGGTTTACGCTAATGAGCAGAATGAATGGGTGATCCCGTTGCAGGAGAGCGAAGTGTCGCATGTCGAGTTGGCATTGCTTCGAAAATGCTCAAAGATGGGACTGCAAGGCCGCCTTGAGGCGGTTATGCCTGCTACAGGAATGGCTTCACGCACAGTAAAGGTAGGGGTGGCATTACCTGAACGGGTTGATCTTCTGTCACTTGAAGGGCCATTGAATTCTGCCTCGGGTGGCGGTGAAAAGCTACCGGTTGAGTTCATTGGCAAGCCCTATCATTTTTCCAGAGCTTTCTATGAAGGGCAGGGGCTGTCTTTTGCAGTGTCGTACAAAGAACCGATTAATAAAAAACTGGCAGTGAATGGAGGTGTGAAATGAGTTTTCCAAGAATGTTGGCTGTAGGGTTGGTGTTTCTTTTTGCGTGTGCGGGTTGGTGGATACTCGGTGCGGCTACCGCCGTCAGGTCATCTGACCTGTTCGGAAGGTTGGGCGGTCAGGTCGAGTCATTGTGGGGTACTCCGCTGGTTCAGCAGGCTCCGGCATTCTCGGTGAATGTGCCGGGAAGCCAGCAGACGAGGCCGGTGATGCCATCGAAGAATGAGATAAAAGTCGGGCTTACAACGGATTATAGGAAGAAAGGGCTGATGTGGTTCTCGACCTACAATTGTTCCTTTGACGGGACATACACGATTAAGAACAGCGAGGAGGTTGCTCAGAAAATATGCGTGCATTTCGATTTCCCCTCAAAAAGCGGGACGTATGACAATTTCTCCGCCACGCTCAGCGGCAAGAGTCTGAATATCCCTGTGAATACTCAAGATGGGATTAGCGAGATCATCGAACTCGCTCCGGGTGAGAGTAAAGAGATAAGGCTGACTTATCGCACGAGAGGCTTGAACAACTGGCATTACAAGATGGATCCGAAGGTCGGGCGTGTCCAGAACTTATCGCTGGTGGTTACAACCGACTTCGAGGCTGTCGATTATCCAGAGGGCAGTCTATCGGCGATGGATACTCAGAAGAGCGGGAAGGGCGCCATACTTTCATGGACGGCAACCGACTTGATATCAAATGATGATATTGGCGTGATCATACCGGAAAAACTGAATCCCGGTCCGCTGACGACCAGGATAACATTTTTTGCGCCGGTATGCCTGCTCTTCTTCTTTGTCCTGGTAGGGACAATCAATGTTCTTTACAAGGTGGATATTCATCCGATGCACTATTGGTTTGTCGCGGCAGGCTTTTTTGCGTTTCACCTGCTTCTGTCGTATATGGCCGGAATCATCAACATTCATCTTGCTTTTGCAATATCTGCGGTTGTTTCTGTGGCGTTGGTCACAAGTTACATGTATGCCGCGCTGAAACGTCAGTTTCCCTGGAAGGTTGCGATTGCGGGTCAGCTGTTTTACCTGGTCCTGTTTTCCTATAGCTTTTTCTTTAAAGGGATAACAGGGCTGACGATAGCCATTGGTTCAGTCATAACCCTTGCGGTCCTTATGAGAGTGACTGCTGACGTCAATTGGAACAATGTATTTACCGGCAGGGCGAAGCCTGTGAGCACTCCTCCGCCATTGCCGGAGTAATGATTGTGTAAGTGCGCTTCTCGAAGGCGTTGCTTGCGAAGCCCGTCTTTCTTCTTGGGGAGGGCCCGCGGCTAGCGGGCCATTCTCTAATAAACGGGCGTCGACAAGCAGCGTTACTGGCTCCTTACTGTTTCTGTGATGTAGTGCCGGTGTCTCACCGGCTTTTGCTTCATTCCCTGCCTGAGATCGCCGATACGGGGATCGGCTCCTACAGTGAAAGAAGCGATATAAAGAAAAGACGTGGTTCTTCGATGTATTTGGGAAATGGTATCATAGCGTTTATGTACTCCGCACTCCCTTCTTGCGATGGCATAACGGAAATGCTAAGTAACGGACTATGAAATATGCATTCATTGTCCTGGGCGTGATTCTTGTTGCTTTGCTCATATTTGCCTGTATGCCTTTTGCGCGTGATATTCCGCCGCAGAATGCAAGTGACCTTGTCCCTCGAAAAGTTACATTGCCTCCCTACCAGAACGCCTTTACATATTTCTGCGCTGCGACAAACTATCTTTATGAACCGACTAACTACTATGCGATCATTGATCCGATATTGAGCGGAAAAGCAAATGACGATGCGACCGCCGCCTTGTACACGGAAAAGAATGCAGAAGTCTTTAAGCAGATAAGCAAGGGGCTGGAATGCAGTGCGTGTCAGGCCCCTGAAGTCTCTTC
>CAMCYG010000078.1 GCA_945883775.1 Victivallis vadensis | reverse complement strand
ATGTACAACCTGATTAAAACCGGCCTCATTACTGAAAAAGAAGGGATGAAGTCTGCCACAAATCCAGAATCGTTGAGAATGAACCTGCAGGGCATATTCCTTGACGAAGGCAACAGAATCCTGGGCGTGTAAATTGGCAGGGCCAATTTACATAGCACATGAGCATTTCATGCTTTGCATGAAATGCTCATGTGGAAACAACTAAGCATGCCGAGCGACATGGACGTCAGAAAACGCATAGGCAACTTGAAATTACAGGCGAGAAACAAACAACTGCAGTTCAAACTATGAGTGAAGGTTCACCATCTCTATCAAACAAACCTATACTGGTGACTGGCTCGTCACGCGGGATCGGGCTGGCTATCGCTCAATTACTTGCTGAATCAGGCGCACTCGTCGGACTGCACGGACGGGACAAGTCAGCCATTCAGGCTCTCTCAGCCAAAATGAATTCCCAAGGCCTGAAGACGCTTGCCGTATCAGGCGACTTTGATGATCCAGAACAATCGGCAAAGTGTGTTAAAGAATTTCATTCACTGGCCGGTGGTATCTACGGCCTTGTAAATAATGCCGGCAACGGAAAGGCGGGCGCTTTTCGCGGCATCAATATCGAAAAATGGAGGGCAACCTTCAGACTGAACCTCGAAGCCGCCGTATTGGCATCACGCGAAGCCTATATCCTGATGCGCGATAAGCAGGAAGGCGCCATCGTCAACATCGCGTCCATAGCCGCCCATGGGCCGGGCAAATGGATGAGCGCCGATTACGCGGCCAGCAAGGCGGGCCTTGTCAGCATGACCAAGAGCCTAGCCTTTGAAGCCGGAAGACTCGGCATAAGAGTGAACGCCGTCTCCCCTGGCTTCATAGATACGGACATGACGTCGCTGCTCTCGGATGAGATGAAGAAAGGGCTTAACATTCCCATGGGCCGGCTTGGCCGCCCCCAGGAAGTCGCATCGACAACCTCCTTCCTCCTGAGCAGTGAATCGCAGTATATCACGGGCACAGTTCTTCATGTTGACGGCGGGCTCTGGATGTGATTAATTCATTATTCAATGAACGACCGTAACAGAGTTGTAATTACAGGACTTGGAGCCATAACCGCTCTCGGCAGCGATGTCGATGCCTTATGGACCAGCATGCTCGCAGGCAGGTCAGGAATCAAACTGCTGGAATCCCCGGACCTGGCCGACTTAAAATCACGCAATGCAGCACAAATAGACACGCCTTCAATAGAAACTCTTGCAAAAAGCCTGCAGGTATCATCAGGCGACAGGACCGCTGATCTTGCACTCATAGCATCCTCAAAAGCACTGCAGGATGCCGGATTGCTAAACGGAAACATCCCCGAAAAGCATTTAGAAATTGCCACCATTTTCGGAACAGCAGTTGGCGCAGCACACAACCTCTACTCATCTTACATGGCCTATGCCGAAAAGAAGGTCAGAGGCATGAGGCCCACAACCGTTCCCCGCTGCATGGCCAATGCAATTACCGCCCAGATTTCCATGAGGTTTAAATTAACAGGCCCGAATTTCGTCATCGTCTGCGCCTGTGCATCTTCCACTACGGCCATAGGCACAGCTTTCAGGATGATAAAAGACGGTTATTCGAAAATAGCGCTTGCAGGTGGAGCGGACGCAATATTCGAGCCGGCCACTTATGCCAGCTGGAACAATCTCGGCGTTATGTCAAAGAATGCGGATCCGTCAAAGGCCTGCCGTCCATTTGACCTGAATCGTGACGGCTGCGTGCTCGGCGAGGGCTCAGGCGCGCTGGTCCTGGAGTCACTGGATTCAGCGACACGCAGAAATGCAAAGATATATGCTGAAATAGTAGGATTTGGCGAATCGTCCGATGCCGGTCACATCACCAGCCCAAACTCTGACGGACAGCTTGCCGCCATGAAGATGGCCCTGAACAGCGCCTGCCTCCAGCCTGCTGATATTGGCTTTATTAATGCACATGGCACGGCAACAAAGGCGAATGATGAATGCGAAAGCCGCACCATAAGAAGCCTGCTGGGAAATCTTGCTGATAACGTCCCTGTCGCCTCAAATAAATCATACTTCGGACATCTGCTTGGCGCATCCGGAGCGGTAGAGACTATTGTAACCGCGCTGGGACTGAAGCATGGAAGCGTCCCTCCGAATCTCAATCTGGACACGCCAGACCCTGCATGCAACCTGAATCTCGTCGGCAAGAAGCCATTAGAGATATCCGCCCCCATCGCAATGAAGAACAGCTTCGGATTTGGCGGTAATAATTCTGTTCTGATATTAAAGAAATGGAGCGCATGACATGGACACAAACCAGATCACCGAACGTTTGAGGGGAATAATGGAGAAGACATCCAAAGCTACGGTCGATTGGAGTGCAGTCAACGGAAGCACAGCCATCGCATCGCTGGGCTTTGACTCACTTTCCATCCTGGACCTGATATACGATATCCAGCAGGAATTCGGTCTTGAGTTCGAAGCAGAACAGATGGTCGGGGTAAAGACAGTCAGCCAGCTGGCCGAGTTCCTGAAATCCAAGATGTAGCGGCACTTGTGTCAAGCGCCGTAGTGCTTGGCCGAAATCTGATGTAATGCGCCGGATAAATACCACTGAGCTTGGCACAAGCTCAGCTACAACAAGACCTAATGTCGCGAATGAAATTAACACACGCAATTGAATACGGAGCGGCTAAATTTCTGCTGACCTGCCTTGACCTGATGTCGCTAAAAGCTTCGTACAGACTTGCTGACTTTGCAGCAGGCGCATGGTACGCTTTCAATCCTTCCCGACGACGGACAGCCATCAACAATATATTGAAGTGCAGGCTGGCAGTCACAAGGGAAGAGGCGGCCGTAATTGCGCGGAGATCCTTCTGCAGTTTCGTCTCTGTCATGGTGGAATCACTCAAGACCGGCCAGTATTTCACTGAATCGGACTGGCGAAATCAGGTCGAGCTGGACATATCTCCTGCCGCCATGCAACTTCTCGAAAGCAAGAGCGGAATAATACTCGTATCCGGGCATTTTGGGAATTGGGAAGTAGCCGCTCAGCTTTTGTCATATATCAAACCGGTTGTAGGCATAACACGCAAGATGAACAACCCGTTGGTGGAAGAATTGGTCCTCGCCAGGAAACCCAGAAATAATTTCCGACTTACTCCAAAACACGATGTTGACGGGGGCCGATTCCTCAAGATACTGCGCAATGGCGAAGTGCTGGCAATCCTCTCCGACCAGTATGCCAAGGACCACGGCATGATGATTGATTTCTTCGGTATTCCGGCCTCTACCCATACATCCCCGGCCATGCTGCATCTGCTGACAAAGGCCCCGATACTGTTCGGCTATTGCGTACGGACCGGCCCAATGAAGTTCAAACTGAAGGCAATAGACCCGATTATAGTCAAGCCGTCCGGCAACAGGGAGAATGACACGCGACTGATCCTGACACAGATCAACACAGAACTTGAGAAAGCCATCAGAGAATATCCTGAGCAGTATCTCTGGGCACACCGCAGATGGCGGTAAATCCGCAAAATGCTATTTGAGCTCCTTGATCTTGATATTCCGGAACCAGATCGGTGCGTCACCATGCTTGCCTTGTAAACCTATCTTGCCTTTTGTCGGCAGAGCGGACATGGGCTTGGAAAGCCAGGATGGAATGGCAGATCCATCCGGATTCTTCTGACTGGACGTCCACTTACTCATATCCATCGAGGTAATATGTTCGCCATTCAGGACAATATCGATCTTCTGTCCGACGCACGTGATCGTATAATGGTTCCATTCTCCAGGCTTCTTGACCACGAATTTTTCAGGGGCGAGATGACCGAATATGGCGCCGCACTTCCACGTCGGATCAGCCTTTGCCCATTTAGCGGCATAGTCATCCAATATCTGTATCTCTACAGCGCCAGGAATCCAGTTGGCTGTGTCGACACTGTAAACAATAACCCCGCTGTTTGCCGCTGGCGCGGTCTTGAACTCAAGATCGAGGATAAAATTCTGATAGTCATTCGTCGTCCAGATCACCACATCTTTGCTGGCAGTCAGAGAACCATCTTCAAGCGTCCACACCCCCTTAGGGAAGTTCGCATTGGACAAATCAGCTTTGAACAAGTCCTGCCATCCCTTTGTATTCGGATGCGATGTTGCAGGCACCTTACAAGTTGCACATCCGGCTGTAAGACATACCGTCATAAACACAATTAACATGTTCTTCATTATATCTCCATATGTTGTATATCGCCTTGCTATCATTCTAATCCTGATTCGAACAGCAGTGAGAAACAGGATTAGAACGGCTCGTCTTTACCATCTTCAACGATACTGTCATCAAACGGCTCAGCCTCGGTTTTCCCGTTCTTCTTGACGAGTATCTCGATCTTGCGCTCCACTTCGTTGAGCTTGGCCCCGCAGAATTTTATGAGCTTCTGGCCTTCTTCAAACCTCGTAATCATATCCTCCAGGCTCATCCTGCCTGATTCCATCTCATCAACGATATGCTCGAGCTTCTCAAGCGCCTTCTCGAAGCTTATCTTGAGCTCAGGAACTTCTTCTTTATTTGTCTCTTTTTTTGTCACCATGACATTCTCCTTATAAAACAAATCTTTGTTGTAGTTACGTCTACCTATCAGGCCATAGCCTGTGGGCGACGGCTGATGCCAGACGCAGTCTTCCCTCGCCGGCGCATGACACATGCGCCGCTACATCCTTATCATTCCGCACTGTAGCTGCGCCTGTGCCAGGCGCAGTCTTTCCCCGCCGGCGCATGACACCAGCCTTCGTCCAAGCACTTCGGCCCGGCAAGCATGCGCCGCTACAGTTCAATCACATTGCGTTACCTCCGACTCCACCTTCCCTTTATGCAGCATAGTAAAAAGTCTATCACCCTTCTTCAGGGAGCTGGCATCCTTTACTACAGCACCGTCAGTGTTACACGTTACACTATATCCACGATCGAGCACAGACAGCGGATTAAGAACCCTTATCTGATCCTCTATCCTCCTTAAGTCCTGCTTCCTGGCATTCAACGCATTAGTCAGGCAAGACTGTGACCTCATGGCGGACTCATCCAAAATCTGATGAGTCTCGCTTATCCGTCCCCGCATGACATGCACCATCCTGAGCCTGATCTGATCAATATTGTCCGAGTAACGTCTGGCCATGTTTGCCGGCTCTTTGAGGATGTAACTGCTGCTCGCTGCAGTAAAACGATTCTTGAGAACCAGCATTAACTCGTTCAGTGATCTGCGTAGCCTGACCTCATACGCCCTGATCTGCTGAGTTATATCCTCCTTGCCCTGCACGACGAGCTCCGCAGCTGCTGAAGGTGTCGGAGCCCTTAAGTCTGCTACAAAATCGCTGATGGTAAAATCGATCTCATGGCCGACCGCCGATATAACAGGTATTTCCGATGCAGCAATCGCGCGCGCCACTATCTCTTCGTTGAAAGACCACAGATCCTCTATACTGCCGCCGCCGCGCCCGACTATCATCACGTCTAATCCGCCACGCCGGTTAAGTTCAGCTATAGCATCGGATATCTCTCTGGCAGCGCCATCACCCTGAACTTTGACCGGGGATATCAGGATCTGTATATTCGGGAATCTCCGCAAAAGAATGTTAAGAATATCTCTGATCGCGGCACCAGTTGGTGATGTTACGATTCCAACCCTTTGCGGGAGAAGTGGAATTTTCTTTTTCCGTGAATCTTCAAACAGCCCTTCAGCCTGCAATTTGGCTTTCAGCTTCTCGAACTGCTCATAACGCGCACCTTTACCGGCGTCCTCAAGAGTCCGGATCAGTATCTGGTAGTTGCCGTTCTTCTCATAGACCGTAACTTCACCAAACGCCCTGACCAGCATACCGTCCTTGGGTTTCAACCGCATGCTGGACTGACTACCCTTGAACATAACCGCGCTGATCTGGGAATCTGCATCCTTAAGCGTGAAATACATGTGGCCGGAGGGGGGCTGGCGTAAGTTTGATATCTCGCCTTCCACCCATACCCGACCTACCTTGTCCTCGATGGCCGATTTTATCAGCCTGGTGATCTCGATGACCTTGTAAACTCTTCTTTCGTTCTTATCCGGCATATAAGCACTTGTGTTTCCGCTAATAGAGCGGTGCTACATTCTTTCTGTGTACAATCTTATCATCTTTACGCGGGAAAGATGCTCTCAAAACGCATCTTTCAACGCAATCACCATCTCATATAGCGTTTGACTCCTGCGTATACCCAATATAAGCTTGCGCGCAAATTATCATGGACACTACGAACACAACAGGCCAAAAGGAACGATGGATGTCACTAGACGCCATGCGTGGACTTGTGATGATTTCCATCATCGGCTTAGGACACCTGATAACTAAACTTTTCCTGTATTCCGAATCGGAGGGTTGGCGAAAAGTCTGGAATACTCTCAATATGCAGATGCAACACGCAAAATGGCATGGACTGACGTTCTTCGATATCATCCTTCCCTTATTCATCTTTGTCTCTGGAATGACATTAGGTGTTGCTAATAGAAGTCTTATAGGGAAGCCATTCAAAGAGAAGCTTTCCCCTACCTTAAAAGCCGTAAAACGTTTGATTATTTTGATAATGCTTGGGCTCGTGTTTAATCATGCATCCGGAGCCTACTGGCCGGATTCCCTGGAAAATATGCGATGTGCCAGTGTGCTTGGCATGATTGGGTTTGCCTGGTTCGTTGCCGCCATGCTCACATGGCACAGCACCAACCGGATGATTATTATCGTTGCTCTTCTGATCGCCGTGCTGATACCCAGCCTGCGTTTTATAATACATGTTCCTGATCATGGGGAATGGCAGTTTACTCCGGCTGGAAGCCTTAATGCGCTGGTTGATACTGTTCTATTGCCAGGCGCAACGTATTCTAACGGATATAGTGACCCAGAAGGTATCTTATCGATCATTGCCTCCGTAGTAATGGCACTTTGTGGAGTCCTGGCGGGCAAGTGGCTGGCAAACAAGCAGACAGCGCCGGTGCTGCGGATATCAGGTCTGGTGGCGGCAGGTTCCGTCTTTATGGCCTGCGGCTGGCTTCTTGACTTTGCTATCCCTATCAACAAATACTTATGGACCATGTCGTATGTGATTGTGTCGACAGGCTGCTGCGCCATCATCGCTGCACTATTCCATTATCTGTTCGATGTTGTTAAGCTGCGTTGGCTATCGCTTCCTTTTGTTGCGGTCGGCGCTAACTGCATATTAATATATATGCTGTTCAAGCTGGTCAGCTGGCCGCACATAGCAAAAAGCATTCTGGGATGGTCACTACCGATCTATACTGACAGATTTCAGCCAGTGGCTATGTCTTTCTACATACTGATGCTCCAGATTCTGCTGGCTGTCTGGCTATACCAGCGGCGCATTTTTATAAAGGCATAACAATATGAACATAATGCCGTATATAGACATTGCAAGACCTTCAACCTGGACAAAAAATATATTCATCCTGCCGGGCGTATGTCTTGCTTATTTCTTCAATCCTTCTGCTCTTGGGTTGCACAGCATTAAAGGGGTTATGCTTGCGTTTCTGGCCACATGCATAGTGGCTTCAAGCAACTATGTACTCAACGAGATACTTGATGCGCCATCGGACAGCCATCACCCAATTAAGAAACGCAGACCCATACCGGCCGGATTGATTAATATCGGCGTTGCATGGATGCAATGGGCTTTTCTTGCAGCTGCAGGTGTCGCCATTGGATTTTATGTGAATTATCACACAGGGATGATGGCGTTGCTGCTGTTCGTTATGGGCCTGATCTACAATGTGGAACCGATCAGGTGCAAAGATCGTGCATACTTGGACGTGATTATTGAGTCGATAAATAATCCAATCAGATTAGCACTTGGATGGTACGGTGCTGGAATGACAGGCCCTATTACCCTTTCGGCAATAGTGGCATATTGGATGTTCGGGGCATTCCTCATGGCCATCAAACGATTTGCCGAATACAGGTATATTGCCGATCACGCCAAGGCTTCAGAGTACCGAAAATCTTTCCGTGATTACTCGGAGGAAAAGCTTCTTCTTTCTTCCATGTTCTACGCCTGCGCGTTCGGCATATCCGCTGGCGTGTTTATCGCAAGATACAGTATAGAATTGCTGATAGCTGCACCCTTCGTCGCCTTCGCAGTGGCTTATTACGCCCATTTGGGATATGGGACCAACAGTACGGTTCAATATCCGGAACTGCTGTTCAAAGAAAAAAAATTAATGCTTATCCTGGCGGTCGTGCTGACGTTGAGCGCAACGGCCTTATTCCTTAAAATCCCGATGCTGACTGAATTCTTTCAGCCGTTAATGTCTGTTGCCAAATAACCGCATGAAGCCACTTTCTCAAGCCGATAGGAATGCACCAGACAGTCGCGCAAAGTTACCTAACCAGAGCCGTTTGCCCGCGCAGCCAGAAAAGCGATTCCGCATCAGTATCAATCCTAAAACGTTTCGGCTAGCCCTGTTGTGGCTCGTGGGCCTGACTGTTATGGCTCTAGCGCTCTACATGCGACTTGAATTCTTCCGTGTCAGCGTAAATAATTTACCGACCAATACGGATGAGGCGCTGAATATGCTCATGGCACGCGATATCTCAAAAGGCAATTTTCCCCTTTTTTTCTGGACACAACCTTACCAATTTCCGCTTGAAGCATATTTTTTATCCCTGTTTATTAACCTCCTCCCACCTAATGCCTTTGGTGCACGTGTAGTCTTGGCGTTTATTTCGGTCGGCGCGAGCTTGGGTTTTTGTGTGATGGCCTTAAGAAGCGGCACATGGAGAGACCGTTGGCCCGCTCTTCTGCTGATCCTGATTCCTTCAGCTTACGTGCTGACCCGGCAGGTGGCCTATTCGATTCCGCAGTACGCCCTCACTTTGACTTTTGCATGGCTGATGCCATTCTTATTTCTGATGACACAGCGACGACAATCCATCGCATGGCCCATCGCCCTGGGCATTTCCGCAGGCCTATCACTCAGCGTACACTTGCTGTCTCTCCCGATTGCCGTGATGACCGTTGCCGCATATTGCTGGGGAACCAGCTTCCGTAGCGCCATCCGAAACACCATCCTCCTGCTTCCTGCCTTTGCCATCGGCTTAATTCCCTACATTGCAGCCATGCTTGTCCCCAACGGTTATGAAAAAGTAACTGACACCGTGAGCCTTGCCGAAGCCGCCACCCGGATTTGGAACCCGATTCTGACGAAAATCATGCCGATCACAGTCGGGGTTGTGGGAATAGAATTCCCAGATTACGGCCGCGGTATTGTGTGCTTTGAATGGCTGATTACGCCTTTTGTATGGCTCGTTATAGCGGCTCTGACATTTGCGTCTCTATTACGCATTAAGGATTGGGTCGATATGATCATAAGGCGCCAGTGGCCTACTTTTGAACTGAATGACATTTTCATCGGCGCAATCTGGTTGACGTTGATTCTTTCCTCTTTGGCTGGCTTTGGCATCAAATATCGCTATCTATTGCCGGTGGCATGGTATTTCCCTTTTCTGATGAACTTCCTGTATACACGCTATAAACATGCCGCATGGCGGATACCTTTGATTGCCATAGTTCTGCTCTTATCTTTTGTTAATTATAAAACCTTTCGCAGTCTGCGGTCCATTTGGCGTAAGCCCGACTTTGCATTGAACACCCCAAATATGCCCAGCTTGAGCCCTTTGATTAAACATCTTGATAGCCAGCATATATCCCATTGTTATGCGGATTGGTGGTTAGCTTACAGAATACCTTACGAAACAGAAGGACGGATTAACTGCGTGCAGCCCTATAACCAGCGATTTCCAGGCTGGAAGTTAACACCGTCAAAGCTACAGGCTGACAAGGCAATGGATACTCCATACATTCTTCAGCTTGATCAAAGCGGCGGATATGATCGACGATTGGAGGAGGAATTAACTGCCCACTCCTTCAGTTATGAGAGCACGAACATAGAATCATTTCGAGTGTGTGGGCATTTCAGGCATAAAAGCAATCAAGATGCAATTCTCATTCCTGCCGAAATGATCGACATTAGTGCAAATGAACATGCAAATCAGGCGAGCAGGCTCTTCGACAGGAATATATCCACAGCTTGGCAGGCAGACAATCAAACGGGCGCCGCTGTCAATATCCGGTTTAAGCGCCCTGTCACCGTGCTCATGCTACGCATCTATGTTGCCGCAAAAACCTATCCGGCCGACACGCGCCCCCTTGCACTATCGTCCTATAATAAAGACGGATCAAAGGAAATGCTCAATCCTGTGTCGAACTCGCTACCCCGCCACATAGCAATAAGTCGCGCCCATGGAATGAAGCATTTGATCAAGGCTAACGCATCTTCAGAATTGGCAGGACATGACGCACTTGAACTGATATTCGGATTTGAACCCTTTGATGCAACATCGCTGGAAATCAAGGCTTCAGCCCCATCCGACTCAGGCATTCCGTGGATAGTCAATGAGATCGAAGTATATGGCGTGCCGAGTAATTAGCCCCATACTCTCCTAGAGAGTGCAAACAAGAATCATAACAAAGTTCCTAAATATGCTCCCTGATGCGGCTAATCGACTTGGCCCTGCCGTTTGTCGTATCGATCTCTATTATGACGCCTTCCAGGCAGACATCATCCTTCGCTATCTTGAATTGCGCAGGCATCCCTGTCAGGAACCTGCTGGTTATTGCCGCCAGATCCCTGCCAATAGCCGAATCTTTAGGACCAGTCATACCCAGATCCGTAATGTAAGCCGTACCTTTCGGAAGGATACACTCGTCACTAGTCTGGACATGAGTGTGCGTTCCAACCATAGCTGACACCCTTCCGTCCAGATAGCGGCCCATAACTATCTTCTCTGAAGTCGCCTCGGCATGAAAATCCACAATGATTATCCTGCCGAGTCTAGTCTCCTTCTTCAGCAGATCGTCCATCGCCCTGAAAGGGCAGTCATTGGGAGCCAGGAAGACTCTGCCAATGATATTCACGACAGTCACATCCCCGTGCGGAGTGGTGATCGTGGTG
Organism: Victivallis vadensis; assembly: GCA_945883775.1. GTDB lineage: Bacteria > Verrucomicrobiota > Kiritimatiellia > UBA8416 > CAMCYG01 > CAMCYG01. Next base: position 1,833 of record CAMCYG010000078.1, on the reverse strand, counting down.
AATCCCCGGCCAGGACAGCCTGGAGCAAAGTTCAGCGGCCGCGTTAATCTGGTCTCCCGGTCGATATACTTCTCCATCTCGGTCTGATCCCAAGTATGATCACCCAGCGTTATCGCGTCAGCCCCACCGGCAAACAGCTCCTCTGCAGTTGCGGCCGTCAGCCCTTTGCCACCTGCCGCGTTTTCAGCATTGGCGATCGCCATGTCTATCTTGCCAGCGGCCTTAAGTCCTGTTGCATACCGGCAGAACGACTGCCGCCCCGGTGACCCGACGATATCGCCAGCAATGAGGATCTTCATCTTATTTTGCATATTCCACGCACCTTGTCTCCCTGATGACAGTCACCCTGATCTGACCTGGATACTGCAGCTCGGCTTCTATCTTCTTGCTGATATCACGTGCCAGTACCATCGAGGCATTATCATCTACTCTATCAGGCGTGACGATTACGCGCAGTTCCCTGCCGGCATGGATAGCATAGCTCTTATTGATACCCTCAAAGCTGTTGGCGATTCCTTCAAGCTTCTCGAGACGCTTGACATATATCTCTGTCGTCTCTGATCGTGCCCCAAGCCTTGAACTTGATATTGCATCAGCTGCGGCCGCGAGCACGGCATAAAGGCTCTCGGATGGAACTTCCTCATGATGAGCTGCTACGGCGTTGACCACTATCTGGGCCTCGCCGTTTTTCTTCAAAAGATCTGCGCCTATCAGTGCATGTCCACCTTCGACCTCATGGTCGACAGCCTTGCCGATATCATGGAAGAGCCCGATCCTCCGAGCAAGAGTAGTATCCAGCCCAAGTTCACCGGCCATGGATCCCATTAGATGCGCTACCTCCAGAGAATGCTGAAGTACATTCTGAGAATAGCTCGACCGATACTTCAACCGGCCAATCATCCTCAACAATTCCGGATCTATGCCCTGGACACCAACCTTGTAGCAGGCCTCCTCGCCACCGACGCGCATACTCTCGTTCATGTTATCCCTTACCTTGGCCACGATTTCCTCTATCCTGGCAGGATGTATGCGTCCATCTGCAATCAGCTGTTCCAGCGCCTGCTTTGCGATTTCTCTTCTAACCGGGTCGAATCCCGATATGACGACCGCTTCCGGCGTATCATCAATCAGAATATTCACACCTGTCTCAGCCTCCAATGCCCTGATATTCCTACCATCTCTACCAATGATACGGCCCTTGACGTCATCGTTAGGCAGAACAACCGTACTGGTCGTCATTTCACTGGCATGACTTGAGGCAAACCGCTGTATGGCCATTGTAGTAATACGTCTGGCATCCCTGTCCGCATTCTCTTTCGCCTCCTCATGTATCCTTCTAATAAGGGCCCCTGCTTCGGTGTGAACCTCTTTCTCTATGCGCTGAAGCAACATCTTTCGGGCATCCTCCTGCGTCATATTGGCGATCTTCTGAAGCTTATCCTTCTCTTCTGCTATGACCTTCTGGACCTCCTCTTTCTCTTTGGCCACTTCCGCAGATTTGCCCTCGTACTCTGAGATCTTCTCATCAAGCGTCTTTTCTTTCTTATCCAGCATCGCCACCTTACGCTCGACATTCAATTCGCGGTCATTAAGCCGGTCCTGTAGCTGAGACAGTTCCTTGCGCTTACTGTCCTGCGACTGATTGAAGTCTTCGCGCGCTTTAAGAACCGCCGACTTGGCCTGCAGCTCGCTCTCCTTCATTACGTCATCCGCCTTGCGCCGGGCATCCTCAAGAATCTTACCAGCAAGCAGTTCCTTTCCCTGCGCCTTATTTTTACCCAAATGATGCCTGACAGCATATCCGATCCCCACCCCAGTCAATGCCGCTATTAA
>CAMCYG010000077.1 GCA_945883775.1 Victivallis vadensis | reverse complement strand
TATACACTACCCATGACGGCGAACTGGTGAAGAAGCTCAGGCTCGCAATCCAGACAGGCACCGGCATCAATCAGAACAAACGGCCTTTTCTGTGTTGGTAAGACTGTAGCAATAGCAGGCCTGATCACACCTTTAATCGTCTTGAGTTTAAGTGTAGCGGCAACAACAACCGCTCCGGTGTTTCCTGCTGAAAGAACTGCGTCCGCCTCCTTGTTCTTAACAAGGTCAACTGCACGCCCTATGGAAGAATCTTTCTTGTTTTTGATCGCCAGGGCCGGATGCTCACTCATTCCGACGACCTCTGAGGCATGCCTTATCTCTATTATGTCAGGGATTTTACCATATTTGGCCAATTCTGCCTTGATGGCCTTCTCATCGCCAACAAGATAAAGCTTAGTAAGGCCAGCCAGTTTACGGCTCGCTTCAACAGCACCCTTGACTATTTCGAGAGGTGCAAAGTCACCTCCCATGGCATCCACCGCAATACGCATCTGGTCTCCAGATTAAGCGGTTTTACTGCTCAGCACCTGCCTGCCATTATAATAGCCGCATGATGGGCATATCCTGTGGGGACGTTTAGGCGCACCGCACTGAGAACACTTGTGAACGGCTGCGTAATCTATCTTGGTCGCATGAATTGCCCTGCGCACTCTGAGTTTGCGTTTCGACGTCTTACGTTTTGGTAAAGCCATTACTAACTCCTTTTTATCTTAATTTTCAACCTGTCCAGATCATCCCACTCCCCAGTCAAAACTGGTGGTTTACATCTGCATTTCCCAACATTAAGGTTTTTGCCGCATTGCGGACACAGCCCTTTACAATCATCCTTACAATTTGGATAATTCGGAAAAGCGAGGAGAATAACGTCTCGTATATCCACGGTCAAGTCAATTGATTCAGTTCTATCACCAAACTCAGCCTGAGAGTCGAAGTCATTGATTTCCAGCCGCTTACCAAACCTGCAGGCACACCTGCAGCAAGCGAACTCGACGTCCAGCCAGATTTTGCCGGTAACTACTACCTCATGCTCAATCGCACAGACATACAGCCGATAGTTATACTCTTTTGGAAGGACTACGTCTGGACGTACAAGATCCAACGCATCAAGAGGCTCCACGCCCTCAATGTATTCACCACCTACTGGGATTCTGGCAATATGTATGATCATTTTTCTGCAAATTTCTTCTTCAGGTGCAAGACCACGGGACCGGGAACAAATTTCCTGATATCCGCACCAAGTCTAGCGATTTGCTTGACTACTCCTGAACTGACATAGCTGTGATTTTCTTTCGGCATCATGAATAATGTCTCCATGGATGGCGCCAATTGCCTATTGGTCAATGCCATCTGGAATTCAGCCTCGAAGTCAGAGTAAGCGCGTATTCCCCTGATCAAGACAGAGCATTTCATTTCTTTAGCGAAATTAATGAGAAGGCCATTGAACGGCATGACTTTCACGTTCTTTATCTTGCATGTGACCTGCTTCCCCATGCCCACCCTCTCCTCGAGAGTGAACAACGTATTCTTTGGCGTATCCTGGGCAATGGCTAATATCACATTAGAGAAGATCTCGGAGGACCTGACTATAAGATCAACATGCCCAAAGGTTATGGGATCGAAAGTACCAGCATAAATCGCAAGTTTTTTCATAAATCATCCTGTTTCTCGCTGTCCTTATTCAGCTCTATGCAGAATACCCTCAAAATCGTTCCGCCGTACCGTCGCTCACGGATCATTTCCCATCCGGAACAGCCTTCAAATTTCTCACTAGAACGCTGCTCCATTATAAAAAGACCTTCCTCTTTCAGCAAAGCCTTACTCTTTATATCATTTAGAAGCAAGTCCAGCCAATTCTTGCCATCTTTACCTCTATACGGCGGATCAGCATAGATTATATCGAACTTATCGCCAGCAAGTCTTTTCTCAAGAAACATGCCTACATCCAGCGAAAATAATTGGGAATTGGCAATACCAAGCAATGCCAAATTATCCTTAATAACTGCAGATGCAGATCTGGCGGATTCCACAAACACCACCTCAGATGCTCCTCTGCTTGCCGCCTCAATCCCAACAGCTCCTGTACCCGCAAAAAGATCCAGAAAGCGACAACCTGGCACCTTCTCAGCCAGCATCGAAAAAAGTGCCGACCGTACCATGTCCTGGGTTGGCCGCAAATCGCCCTTCGGAACTTTTATTACCCTGCTACCATATTCTCCGCCTGTGATTCGCATGAACGGAATTTACCAGAAGACCGTAAGATATCAACCGGATATTCCCCGTGTCTGAATAAAGCGAAAACCACTCTAGCGCTTTCCGGCCCTGACATGCAGATTGTAGGCGCCGTCATGTATCTCTAACGATACACGACAATCTCCAAGTGGAGCCAGACCCTTGAGCATGCTCATAGCCTGCCTCATATATTCCGAAGCGTTACCATCACCCGTCATACCCTGCGACATCTGTACCAAAAGTATCACGGCAATTATATTCTTGAGCGAATCAGACGACTTGTTCAAATCCAAATATGCCGAAATAGACGACCCGCCATTTCCTACGACATCGAAGTTGCCCGTATCAGAGGCAGGACATTTCAACAATGACTCGAGAGACTGCCTGTTACTGCAAAAAAGAAGCCAGCCATCCTTCAACGCCAGAGCCGGCCTTTCGTTCTCCTTCATGCTCGAGTAAACATCCTGCCGGGAGCTGTCTATTGAAAGCATTTCATAGCCTTCGCCCTGAAGGGGACTGGCAATCAGCGCGGTCTTGAGATACATATTGATGCCATCCAGCGTGCCAGGTATCCAGTTTGTAAGAGTAAACATATCATGTGCCCTGACTCCCGCAACGATTGTTGGGACCTTGACGCCAAGCAGACGACCATTTAAAGCGCCGCCATAGACAGCCAGAAACATGGGGCTGTTTGTGTCAACAGCACTTCCCAGTATTCGGCAGGTGACCCGCATTTGCCGGGATATTGACTTGGAATTAAGCATATCGTCATAGTACCGGTACGGGAATACCGCAATCGAGTCAGGCATAATCGGCAGAACATTAGTAATTGTCGAGAGCTCAGGGTAATTTGCCAACTTGAGATTACCATTAAGCCAGGTCCTGCCGCTGACATCGACGTTCAAAGACTCTGCTCCAATATCAGCCGCAAACTTGACCTGATCCATCTTTATTTCACCGTCGACCTGCCCCATCCATTTGTAATAACCCCTGTCTGCATAAACTGCTGTAGCAGGCTGCCGATCAAGATCATGGTCATACAAAGGAACACTTAACTCGATCAGATTGACCATATGCTGCAGTATCGTCGTATCTTTTGCATAACAGCCGAGTAGAACTCCCCTTACACTGGTAAGAGCGAGCCTAGGTGCATCAGGGTCGCTTCCCTTAAGCACCCAGCACTTTAGCCCCCTATCCGTCCGTTCTTCTTTGAAATCCTTAAGCAGCGATGAGAGTACGCCCCAGCGCAGTAACTGGCCCCATCCACCAGCCCAGCTGGAAAGAACCCAAGCACCCTTTCCACTGTTGGAGTAAATTGGAACATAAGCGAGAAATGTAGTCTTAGAGGCGAACATCCTTATCAGACGGGAGGATCCGCTGTCCTTGATAATATCATTCAAGTCTTTATCTTTTATACCGAAGGAAGTCATCGCAGTGCGGGTCAGTCGGTTGCTAAGGAAAGGGATATACCTATCCGCCAATCTATCGTGCTGAGACACAAATACCGCATTAGAAGGGATCGCACGGCGTAGGTCATCCCCATTGCTATATGGGAAATAAAGACACCAGACAATTATAAGTCCCGTGAAAACAATCCCGACTGAGGCTATAATAATCCGTCTTTGAACTTTAGTCATAATATATTTCTCACCAAGAACGTGGAATCTGCCCTCTATACGAAAAACCGACATAAAATCGACTCTACCTCAGAAAAGGTAGGTCCGGTTTATGCCGGCCAGATCTTAAACCATTTACTTACCCACACTCCCTATAAGCTGGGACACTGACTGCATCTTATGCCTGACAAGATACTCCTCTATTCCCTTTACCACATCCATCGCAATTGTCGGGTCGGTGAAGTTTGCGGTACCAACCGCGACAGCTGAGGCGCCAGCAATCAAAAACTCAATAGCCTCCTTGGCACTCATTATACCGCCCATGCCGATTATCGGGATCTTGACCACCGATGCAGCTTCCCAGACGAGCTTCACCGCCACAGGATGGATGGCAGGACCGGAAAGGCCTCCTACTTTATTAGCAAGAACCGGCTTTCTGGTCTCAATATCAATAACCATTGCAGGAATGGTATTTATCAGCGAAATCGCATCAGCCCCGCAGTCTTCAGCCACTTTGGCGAATGTCTTGATGTTCGATACATTAGGAGAGAGCTTTGGTATTATCGGCAAAGTCGTGCTTGATCTTACTGCCGTAATGACTTTTGCTGCAGCGGCAGGATCAGTCCCGAAAGAAAGTCCACCATCCTTGATATTCGGGCAGGAGATGTTGATTTCCAGCGCTTTTACGGTTTTTATTCCGTTCAGCTTTGCCGCCACGTCGGCATACTCATCAACCGTGCGGCCCCAAATATTCACAATCAGCGGAACCTTGTGCTTTGCCATAAACGGAACATAATAAGCGATAAATTTTTCAACTCCGGGATTTTGCAGTCCAATGGCATTGACAAGACCTCCCGGCACCTCCACCATTCTAGGCAACAGATTTCCTTCCCACGGCTGACTGCTTATACCTTTTACGATTACTGCACCCAGTCTATCGATATTTATCAAGTCAGCATATTCAGGGCCGTACCCAAAGGTCCCAGATGCGACCATAACTGGATTCTTCAAGTCCATCCCGCAAAACTTAATTCCCATTTTAGGTTTATTCATATTCCCAGCTTCAATTACCAAACTATTTTCGCAGCATCGAAGATCGGGCCATCTTTACACACACGCATAAGAATGGTCTTCCCATTCTCACCGGTGACCTTCTGTACGCACGCCAGGCAGGCACCTACACCGCAACCCATATGCTTATCAAGCGACAACCAGGCACGAAAGCCTCCATCCACAGCCAACTTTCCCACTGCCTTAAGCATTCCGTCAGGTCCACAGGCATAGAATTCAGGGATGACACTTTTAGGAAGTTTTGCAAGCCAGTCCATAAGTGCCACAGTCACATATCCTTTCATCCCCTTGGATCCATCTACCGTGGCAAAACACACATCCCAACCGAGCTTCTTGAAATCCTGATCACAAAGTATATCTTCCTTTGAAGCACCGCCGATAAAGATCTTCCCCTTGGCGGCAAGCCTGCTTGCGAATAAGGAAAGCGGCGCCACCCCGTATCCGCCGGCGACAAGCACGGGGATCCTGTTCTTGTTCGGTTTCGGAAAGTTGTTTCCCAATGGGCCGATAATGCTAACCTTGGCCCCTTTTACAAGACTGCCCATCACTGCAGTCCCCTTGCCTACCTCTTTGTATAAAACACTGAACGTGCTCTTATCAGCCTTGTATATGCTGAACGGCCTGCGCAGCAAAGCATCAGGCATACCCGGTATCCTTACATGGACAAACTGGCCGGGTTTGACCTTCGAGGCAATGGCAGGCGCTTTAAACCTGATTACCCGGTACTTACCCCTTATAAGGTTTTGCTCTAGAATTAGCGCCTGTTCAATTTTCATACGTTGATTCTTTATAACACCATGCCTGCTTGATTTCTAGATAACTCTATAAAAAAAACACGCCGTTATTTTGTAACGGCGTGTTTCTCTTTATTTTCTAATACCTCACGAACAGCCCATGGAATTGCCACAGTTATGGCACCGGTAGCAGGCACCGTTACGCACTGTTATCGTCCCGCAATTATCACAGGCCGGGGCATCTTCGCTATAATGGGCGAACTGCTCACCAAGCTTGGTCGACTTATCCGTCGGAGCTGGCTCCGCTTTTGCATGAGAAACAGCAGGTGCTTCAGCCTTCGCAGCAGGAGCGACAACCCTAGCTCCAGCAACCTTCCCGTCAGGGAACGTCAATTCCAGCCAACGGAATATATAGTCAACTGTCGACTTGGCCATAGGGATCTGCGGGTTCTTCGTATAACCGGAGGGCTCGAACCTGCTATGTGCGAATTTCTTGCACAGCTCTACCACCGGCACGCCATACTGCAGGCAAAGCGATATTGCCGTACCGAACGCATCCATCGTACCGCCAACAGTACTTCCTTCCTTGGCCATCGTGATAAACAGCTCGCCAGGAGTGCCATCCTCGTATATCCCCACCGTGAGATATCCCTCATGACCGGCAATCTCGAACTTGTGAGTGATCGACTGCCTGGTTTGAGGCATCCTCTTGCGGAACGGCGCAGGTTTGGCAGAAATAAGCTCCTCAGCTTTGGCAATCATCGGATCCTTCTTATCATTGATCCTGCTGGTGTTCAAAGGCTGAGTCCTCTTTGATCCGTCACGGTATATAGCGACAGCCTTCAAGCCCATCTTCCATCCGTCCAGATATGTCTGCATGATCTCTTCGACAGTTGCCTCTCGAGGCATGTTAACAGTCTTGCTGATCGCACCCGAAAGATATGGCTGCACAGCCGCCATCATCCTGATATGAGCTTTGTACGGTATATACCGTGAACCATTCTTAGGCTTGAATGCGCAATCAAAGATAGGCAGATGCTCGACCTTAAGATGCGGTGCACCTTCTATCATTTCGTTCTTGTCAACATACTGCCCAATCGCCTCTATCTGGTCTTCGGTATACCCCAACTTCTGAAGAGCCGGTTTCAATGTCCTGTTAACGATCTTTATCAATCCGCCGCCGACAAGATGCTTGTACTTTATCAGGGCGATGTCGGGCTCAACCCCTGTCGTGTCGCAGTCCATCATGAATCCGATTGTCCCTGTAGGAGCCAGCAAGGTCACCTGCGCATTCCGGAATCCGGTCTTCGGCGCATTCTCAATAACCTGACTCCAGATCTTATCCGCCGCCTTCCTTATCGCTACGGGGCTGGCGGCTGAATCGATGTCATCCATCGCATCGTAATGCTTCCTTATCACATCCATCATGCATTCACGGTTCTCATCGTATTTACTGAATGAGCCAAGCGCTTTCGATATCTCCTGCGATGTGGCATAAGCGTGGCCGGTCATCAACGCCGTAACCGAAGCGGCATAAGCCCTGCCATCGTTACTGTCGTATGGCATACCCAGCCTCATTATCAGCGCGCCAAGGTTAGCATACCCCAGCCCCAGAGGCCTGAAATTATGCGAATTCTGCGCAATCTGTTCAGTCGGATAGCTTGAACTATCCACAAGTATATCCTGGGCTATCATGAACACCCTGACCACATGCTTGAACTTTTCGACATCAAACGTGCCGTTATCATCGATCAGCTTCATCAGATTAATTGATGCCAGGTTGCAGGCACTGTCATCGATGAACATAAACTCGGAGCACGGGTTACTGGCATTGATCCTGCCGCTGTTTATACAGGTATGCCACTTGTTGATCGTTGTATCATACTGCACTCCCGGATCACCGCAGACATGAGTACCCTCGGCAATAAGCCTCATGAGGTCGCGGGCCTTATGTGTCTCGATGGTCTCGCCTGAAATCACAGCCTTCGTCTGCCACGTACCATCGTTCTCGACCGCATTCATGAACTCATCGGTTACGCGTACTGAAAGATTGGCATTCTGGAACATCACTGTTTCATAGGCTTCGCCGCCAAGCGCGCCACTGTATCCCTGATCGATCAGCGCCCAGGCCTTCTTCTCTTCCTTCGTCTTGCAGGAAATGAATTCAGCGATATCGGGATGCTGGATCTTCAGGCTCTGCATCTTTGCCGCACGGCGCGTCTTGCCGCCAGATTTGATGACTGCCGCAACCTGGTCGAACACTCTCATGAAACTCAGAGGGCCTGACGGAGTTCCCCCGCCCGAAAGCCGCTCACGACTGCTTCGCAAAGTACTGAGATCCGTTCCGGTCCCTGACCCGAACTTGAAAAGCATCGCCTCGTTAGCCGCCAGCCGCATTATGCTTTCCATCGTATCATCTACCGATTGAATAAAACATGCCGAGCCCTGCGGATGCTTGTAACAATCGTTAACCATCATCACCTTCTGCTCCTCATCACTCCACGAGAAACTCGTTCTGCTGGACGAGGAGTAGCCATACTGCTGGTACAGCCCTACGTTGAACCACACCGGGCTGTTAAAAGAACCGTACTGGTTGATACAGATGAAATAAAGTTCGTTGTAGTAGTTCTCCGCATCTTCAGGAGTTGCGAAGTAGCCGGCGTTCAGCCCCCATTCCGCAATTGTCCGCGTGACTCTGTGTACCAGCTGTTTGACCGAGCTCTCTCTTTCAGGAGAACCGATCCTGCCGTAGAAATATTTGGAGGTCACAACGTTTGTGGCCAGCATAGACCAGTTCTTGGGGATCTCAACGTTGTCCTGAGTGAACATGACCTTTCCCTTGTCATCGGTAATAGACGACGACCTGAGCTCATATTCGACACCTGCATCCGGATTTTCAGGGTTCTGGCAAAGCATTGGAGTAACAGTAAGGCCCTTGCCTTTAGCCCTGGAGCCGTCTTCCGGCTTACGCATTCTTCCTCGGGATATGGGGCGCCTAGCCGCTACCTGTGTCCCATCCTTCGATTCAGGGGTCTCGCGTACGTCTATCATTGGTAATTTCTCCTGATTTATACAATTATCCGAACAACCATGCACACCACATATGCTACTTAATAATCAAACAGGCCTAATATGCATACTACATATTGTGGTGGCAAGGATTTTTTGAAAATATTTTATAACTGCATGAAACAGCCCGTAAATACAGGCTATTTCTCGTCTTCTTTTCTTCGCGATCGTATGAGCAGATCGATCGGAGCACCATCAAGAGGGAACCGCTCCCTCAAAGTCCGGACAAGATAGTCCTTGTATGGCTTAACGAAGACGCTGATTTCATTAACGAATATCGTTACCCGTATGGGATCGATCCCGGTTTGAGTGGTATAAAAGATTTTTAGACGCTTCCCGCCAACAGCCGGGGGATGGACTCTTTCAGCAGCATCTATGATGACTCTGTTGAGAACGCCTGTAGGAAGTTTTGTCTGCACATTACCGGCTACTATATCAATTATCGACAAGCTCTTCTTTATGCTCTCACCCGAAAGCGACGAAACAAAAACAATAGGACAATGCCTCATGAACGGAACTACCTTCCGAACAGCCTCATCGTATTCGTCTTTGGTGACACCCTTTGCCAAATCCCACTTGTTGACCAGGATAACGCAACCGCGCTTCTTCTCATTGATATAAGCGGCTATCTTTTTGTCATGCTCCGTCGGCCCTTGCACGGCGTCAAGTATCAACACCGCCACGTTACACCTCTCAACGCTCTTCTCACTCCGTATCAGCGCAAACTTCTCCACAAGGTTATCAATCTTACCCTGCCTGCGCATTCCTGCCGTATCTATCAGAAGGTAATGCCGCGCATACTCACCCTTCCCAATGGTGAAGGGCACATCGATACTGTCGCGCGTCGTACCCGGGACGCTGGAAACGATGACGCGGTCCTTTTCCAGCATCCTGTTAATGAAAGAGGATTTGCCGACATTCGGCCGGCCAACTATCGCCACCTTCAGCGGCTCAGCAATGGTTGGATTCTCCGTTTCTGGAAGAAAACGCATCACCGAAAGCATCAGCTGTTCAAATCCGCGGTCGTGCAGAGCCGAAACAGGGAACACCTTGAACCCAAATTGATCAAACTCCGCTGCCAACGGATCACGGCCCTTGTCATCTGCCTTATTCGCGGCAACAAAGACCTTGTTTCCGCTTTTGCGCAGAATATTTGCCACTTCCTGATCCAGCGGAACGATACCGGCAGATATATCGACAACAAATATGACTACAGCTGCATCCTGTAAGGCAACATCAGCCTGACTGCGAGTCCCTGCGTCAATACTGTCGGATATGCCGGAATGGTCGATATTTGCGATTCCGCCTGTGTCGACCAAGGTATATTTCTGATTACGCCACTCCGCTTCATGCATAAGGCGATCACGCGTGACACCACTCTGTTCATGTACAATTGCCACCCTCTTCCCTACCAACCTGTTGAAAATTGCTGACTTGCCGACATTCGGCCGGCCAACGATGGCGACTATCCTCTGCTTTTGTTCTGATTCATTCATCAGACGATAATAGATGATGAACCATTCCCTATAAAGACATTTCTCACAATGAGAAATATTGCCCCCTTTCAGGGGACTCTGAACAAGCTGATCTATCCAAGGCAGGGCCGGTTCTACACCGGCCATTTTGTCTCAAAGTATCGCAGATGCGGGGATCTGCTCCTACAAAAATAAGACCAAAATCTTCTCTTCTGTAGGAGTCGATCCCCTGATCGACGATTCTTGCAGAACTGGCACAATGTTCATGTTGTCTTCACCTACTGATCCAATGTAAAGTCGCTATTGCATCAGCACAGACACAATGCTACTTTCCTCTCACCCAAAAGGAATCGTTATGGCCATATTTGTAAATAAAGAAAAGATTGATGACGCGGTCATTGAGCAGGAATTCAAAGTGCTTTGCCAACGCTACAGCTCAATCATGAAGCCGGAAGAGATCCAGTCCAATCGCGAGAAAATCCTGGCCGATGCCAGGGAAAATGCCATCGAGCGGATGATACTTACCCAGGAAGCAAGGAAACAGGTCGAAGATCCAGCACCAAATGACGTCGAAGGCAAAATCTTTCAGTTAAAGGAACTTTACGGAAAACAGGGCCAATTCAACAAGATGTCAGAAGAAGATCTGGCAAAGTTCAGAAACGGCGTACGCGATTCCATGAAGATCGAGAAGTATTTCGATATCATATGCAAAGATGTAAAGAAGCCCAGCACAGAGGAATGCCGAAAATTCTATGAGGATAAACGCGAGGAATTTCTGTCGCCCGAAATGGTGAAGGCGTCGCATATAGTCCGCAGACCGCTCGCCGGCCAGAAAATGCCGGTATTCTACAAGAACATGCGCGAGATCCGCCAGAGGATCATCGATGGCGGCGATTTCGCTGCCGCCGCAATACAGCACTCCGAATGCAAGGATTCAAACGGTGACCTGGGCTGGTTCCCTCGCGGTGAAATGGTACCGCTTTTCGATGATGTAGTCTTTAATTTGAAAGTCGGCGAAATCAGCGATGTATTCCAGACCGAGTTCGGTTTTCATCTTGTTAAAGTCACAGATAAGCGACCTGCCGAATATGTTGAATTCGAGAAAGTCCAGGGCTCTATCGAACAGCATCTGATGGAAGAGCTGAAGAATGAAGAAATCGGCAAGGCTGTTGACAAACTCCGCGAAACAGCCCTCATCGAAGAAATGCCGGAAACAAGCTAGACAGAGGCAAAGTAGGCAAAAGAATTCTTCACCACCCGGCCGCCCGGCCTTAAGTACACGAAGTAAAGCACAAGGGAAGAGAAAGAGCTTTATCGCGCAAAGAAACCAAGTTCGCCAAGATTCAGGCACAAGAATCCTAACAAGTCTAATCCGCTTTCTTTCATACTTGGTCCCTTTGCGTCTTTGCGCGAGAACTTATTTCTTTGCCTCCCCCCACCCCAACACCGTCTTTGACACAGATAAAATGATACGGTAAGCTTTGTTGCATGATGAACAAGCTTACTTTCTATGCGGTTTGCATGATACTGCTGTCTAACTCACACGCCGATACAATCACCCTCAAGAACGGACAGTGTATAGACGGGATAATTATAAGCGAAAACGCGACCTCAATCACGGTGGACATCGGCATAGGTAAAGCCAAGTTCGAGAAGAACAGAATCAAATCCATCGCCAAAAGCACTACGGCACAGAAAAAGAAGCTCGAAAACGGATGGAAAAACGAATATTTCCTCCAAAAAAGCAATATCCCCGCCGGCTGCGAGTCCATCACCGATACCTACAATGCCCTTAATGATAAACGTTCCGCCATCCAGCGGGTCACAGGATCCATCAGCGCCTCGCAAGAACAGGTAATCCAGAAACAACTGGACACCATACATGAAGCCAGCCTTGAGCTGCACAAGAAGCTTCTCGTCGCTGACCCAAAAAAAGACAGCACAGCTTACAACGAGCTTATTACATCAAACAACAAACTGGCAGCGGAACTTGCCGTTAAGAACAGCGAGCTTCAAAGCCTTATGGCTGCTCGAGACCAGGCTCATACTCTTACAACCAGTTACATCAAAGAGCTCTCCCAGCTGCAAACGTCTTATTCGAATCTGTATGAATCTGCATCAACCAACCCTGACAGCACGGACATCCTGCAATTTCTAGAAAGGCTTAAGCCCAAAATCAAAGGCCTTTCGGTAAACGTGGAGAACCACACAATCCGCGCTGAAAAATTCGGAAGGAATCTGCTAGTCACTGCATGCATCAACGACACAAATGGCAGATTCATCCTCGATACCGGCGCTTCTATGGTTTGCATGTCTCAGGAATTCGCCGACCGCGCCAAAATTATAGCCGACCAGTCCAGAACGATTGAGATGATAGTCGCTGACGGCCGAAAAGTTAAGGCGCCAAAAGTCCTGTTGAAAAGCGTTCAAGTGGGTGACGCAGTATCGGAGAACGTTGAGGGAGTCATTATCACAAGCAGTGGGACTGACAAAATCGATGGACTGCTGGGCATGTCGTTCCTGCAGAACTACACAATGAGCTATGAGTCAGGCAACGGCAAACTCACCCTCACCCGCTTTGCCAGCCCATAGCGAGCATCCCGGCAATTACCGGATTTAGGTTCAATTCTTAATCCCTGCCTCCAGCTTCTCGCGTATCCGGTTTTTTAGACTTGCCGGTGCCAGAACCTTCACATCCGGCTGCCATGACAAAATCCACCGCACCAGCTCCTTCCAACCGGCTGTCTTCATTCTGAGTTCAATGCCGCCATCCCGCCGCTCGATTAA
>CAMCYG010000076.1 GCA_945883775.1 Victivallis vadensis | reverse complement strand
CCTATGATGTTGTCCTGGCGTACACCCAAGACCACAGTTGAGGAGCTGGGTGGTCTTCGCGCCTCGGATATAAAATACCCCGGGACTCCACAGTGCGAAACTCGTCTGATAGAAGAAGATGAAGTCGTGAAGTCCGGTGAATGCGCTATTCTTGATATCCAATCTATCGATGGCGGTCCGGTTGCTTTTTATACATCGACCGCCAATAGCGTGTTCTGGTTTAAGGGGGAGAATGGTCAGATCGGATTGAATTTCAAGGCATGGGCAAAGAATAATCCGTCAGAGACCAGTTATAGTTGGAGTTTTAATAACGTACCGGGTGCGGTGGCCAAGGGCACAGAAGTGAATTGGCTTCTTCCTGGCGGGGACTATTCCTGGGTAACTCTTACGGCAGAAGCGGGAGGAAAGAAGGCCAAATTCTTTTCCTCAATATATCCGTTTTTTGACGGAGAAAGCAGTATGGAGGATCCGCTGACACGGAAGGCGTTCCGTTTGGCCTGCTATAACATGCTGACCGCCTGTCCTGATAAGGTCGATCCGATCGCCAAGTGGGATGAGAGTATGTGGAATAATTTCTTCCGCGTCCAGGAGCTTCAGCTCGAGAATCCGTTGCTTGAGTACATCGTAACGCATCACTGGGAATTCTTTAAAAAGAAACTTGATCCTGAGAAGAAAGCGCTGATCGAGGATCTGGTTATCTATGCCATGGCAAAGCAAAAGCCTCAGGAGGCAATGAAGTGGACGATGGAATTCAGTAAAGATACCAAAGACCGCGAACGTTCTGTGGTGCTGCAGCTGAAACGGGCCGAAATCCTCATGTACAACCTTGGGGACCTGCCGACCGCGCGGAAAGTCATCGCTCCTTTTCTGACGGATAGCAGTGATGGTAAGGAATGGGCAAGGATTCTACTGGGTGATCTTGAATTCCTGTCACGGAACATAAATGAGGCTACCCAGTTATATGGCGATGTGCAGAACCGCGCCAAAGCCAGCTCGGCCGGGAATAAGATGCTGAATACGATGTATACAGAATTTGAGGAAAATGAGAAGGGGAAGGGGAAGGGGAAGGGGAAGGGAAAGCACCAAGGGGAGAATGAAGCCAGGAAAGAAGCCCCCGCCGCAATCGAGGCACCTCCGCCAAATGTCGCGGTGTGGAAGTTATCGGCCATCCGGGATGTGGCTGCCTCTGAGAATATCGGAAACCTGATTGAGCAGGGGTTCTATCTGGAAGCACGCGCCGCTCTACGGGCTTGGGAACGTGCGTTTCCTCTTTCCAAGATCTCCGGTGACTTCTTGATGCGCGAAGCTAAACTGTACATGGCCGTCAAAGACTACAAGCGTGCACGCACAATCCTCACTGCATATTGTGAGCAGACGGATGTTTCGAACTTCATGACCCAAGCGCTGGAAATGACCAGGGACTGCATGTATTACATGCACGCAACTGCTGATGAGCTTACTCAATTCGAGAAAGAGATCAAAAAGAGGACACAGTTCGGCGGCGGCGAGTAGGGTATGGCTAGTGAAGAGTAAATAATATTCAGAAAGGTAATAACTGTGAAGAATCATCAAACCAATCGGGAGCTGAAGATGTGGGTCGGGTTGTTTACGTGTGTGGTTCTGTTGTCTTCTGTACCGTCTGGTGCTTTTGCTGGTGGTGAGCGCGCTAGGTTGTACACTCCCACGGATTCGTCCGCTCCGGGCGGCATTTCCGGCGTTATAAGCAAACCGGCAAAGCCGATTCTGCAGGTGTTGGCAATGCCGCCGGATGAACCGAGTTTGGTATATGAGGGGCAGGTGACAGGAAATAATAAGCAGGGTTTCCTTTTTAAGAATCTGCCGATGGCCAAATATGATCTGTTCGTTGTCTACGAGGATGAGTTTTTCGAGGGGCTGGAACTGACCTATGAGCCTGACACCTTGACCGAAAAAGACCGAAAGGGTATTTCGGATATCATTATAGCGTCGGATCCTTTTTTTAATCAAAAAGTGATTCACCGGATGGCTGGCACCACCGGACGCGGCAATTTCGCCCGCTGTGTAGTCACTCAGTATCGGGATAAGCCGATGCGGGAAAAGCCACCAGATCAGCGTCGGCGTACTTTTAAGCTGATCTGGCTTAAGGATGTCAACATTGGGTGGCAGGTTGTCGAAAAACGTGATCTTTATCCCATCTATACCACAATGAAGGGGTTAACCCCCACGCATCATTTTACGAGTCAATTGTCTAAAATCAGGGTAACGGATGATGTTAAGAACATCGGCGATATTGCTCTTGTTGATGAAAAGAAAACCACCCGATAAGGGTGTTTCAGGGAGACAGATATATGGCTAGAATACAAGTGACGACGGGTGAGTATGCAGGGCAGGAAATCGAGCTTACGATCAGTGAGGTTATTATCGGGCGAGAGGAAGACTGCGATCTCGTTCTGTTGAGCGATACGCAGATTTCCCGGCATCATACAAAGCTTTATAGCGAAAACGATGTATGGATGCTCGCCGATATGGAGAGCGCCAATGGGACTGCATTGAATGGTCAGCCCATAACGGTTGTGCCGCTGAAGGATAATGATGTGGTGTCGCTCGGGGATACGTCTTTTATATTTAAGAATGATGCCGCACCAGAAGCAGTACCTACCGCGCCAGCGCCAGTGCCAGCGGCGGTGCCAGTGCCTGTCGCTGCTCCCACTCCGTCCATTAAGCCCGCGGGTGTGCCGTCAATTAAACCTGCTGGAATGCCTGCGATAAAGCCTGCTGGTGTGCCGTCAATCAAACCCGCCGGCGCTGCCGTCCCTGCGGCTGGCGCTCCTGTGCCGAAAGCGGCTGCTCCCGTTCCAGCTAGTGCTTCCAATTCAAATGTAATGACAACGGCAGAAGACCTGAAGCTGGTCGAGCAGATGCGGCAATCCATGGATGCCATCCGGCGGGAAGTAGGGAAGGTCATTGTTGGCCAGGAAGATGTGCTTAGTGAGATCTTAATGTGCATCATCGCCGGTGGGCATGCTTTGCTGATCGGTTTGCCGGGGCTGGCCAAGACCTTGATCGTCAACACGATCGCTAATGTTCTGGATATGAAGTTCAAGCGTGTCCAGTTCACGCCTGACCTGATGCCTTCTGATATTACCGGAACCGAGGTTCTGGAAACCGATCAGGTGACCCAGAAAAAGGAATTCCGGTTTATGCAGGGACCCATTTTCTGCAACTTGCTGCTGGCGGATGAAATCAACCGTACGCCTCCGAAAACACAGGCATCCCTGCTGGAGGCCATGCAGGAGAAACAGGTCAGTGTGGGTAAGGAAGTCTATAAGCTCGATAAGCCGTTCTTTGTGCTAGCCACCCAAAACCCCATTGAGCAGGAAGGAACATATCCATTGCCCGAAGCACAGTTGGATCGTTTTATGTTCAACATCTTTGTGGACTATCCGAAGAAGGCTGAGGAAATCATGGTCATTGCCCGCACAACATCAGCCGGTGGAGTCAAGCCTCAGATGGTCATAGATAGAAATGCGGTGATACAGCTTCAGGAAGTGGTTAGAAAGATACCAGTATCAGAACATGTCATAGGGTATGCGGTCAGTTTAGTGCGAGCCACACGCCCGTCTGATGCTGACGCACCCGAATGCACGAAGAAGTATGTTGCCACCGGGGCAGGGCCTCGTGCCGGGCAGTATCTGGTGCTGGCAGCCAAAGCCCGTGCAGTGCTGGAAGGCCGTATTCATGTTGGCTGTAACGATATTCGTATGGCCGCTATGCCGGTTCTGCGGCATCGCATTCTGACAAACTTTTCTGCCGACTCCGAAGGGTTAAAGCCCGTTGATATTGTTAAGCGCTTGCTTGCAGAGGTCAAGGAGCCAGGCGCAGAGACCTACGAGCCGGCACCAGCGGCAGCTAAGCCGCCTGCCAAAAAGAAGTGAGAGCGTTTTATTTAAATCTCTTTTGCTTGTTTCTGTTGGTGACTGTAGCTGGTGCGCCACTGCCGCCTGATCCAATACGTTGTGTCGCGGACATGTCGGTGGAGCAGAGACGGGTCTTTCTCAAGGGCTCTTTGGCTGACTGGCGGATCGACACAGATGACGCCAGGGGTACAGTCGCACCTGCCATTCAAAAGCCTTATCCTGCAGATGCGAAGCGGCTTGATCTGGTAAAACCGGATAAACTCAAAGTCGGGGAGATGCGTGTTATCGACGCAATCCGTGAACGGCGGAGCCGGCATGAGTATTCCGGAGAATCCTTCAGTCTGGAGGAGTTGAGTTATCTACTGTGGGCGTCGCAGGGGATTTCGCGGATTGAGCGGGATGACAAGGGGATGATCACTGCTCAGTACAGGACTGTACCATCTGGCGGCGCAAGGCATCCGTTTGAAACCTATCTGATCATAAATCGTGTCGCCGGAGTGACGCCTGGTTTATATCGATACCTGCCTGTTGAACACCAGCTGTTGGTGGTTCGTGAGGACAGCGCCTTGGCAAAGCGGGTCACAACTGCCTGTTATGGTCAGGAATTCACGGGCAATTCAGCGGTTGTCTTTGTATGGGCCGCGCTGCCATACAGGACTGAGTGGCACTATGGTTGTATTTCGCAGAAGCTGGTGGCGATAGAAGCTGGACATGTGTGTCAGAACCTTTATCTGGCAGCGGAATCAATACACGGTGGCGTATGCGCTGTGCTGGGGTACGATCAGTCCAGAATGGATGCTTTACTCGGCCTTGACGGCAAGGACGAGTTTGTGATCTATCTTGCAGCGGCTGGAAAGGCTCCATGAATCTGCCTGTTCTAGAACCGTTTCATGTGGCGACGCTGGACGAACTGCGCAGGGAAGTCAGACGTTTAGCGCTGGAACTGCCATTATCAGACAATGTGACTTTGTTGGCTGAGCCGATCGCGGTGGGTGCCTGCAAGATTCCAAACAGACTTTGTGTCCAGCCAATGGAGGGTTGCGATGCCGGAATTGGCGGCGCGCCGGGAGAGTTGACTCTTAGACGGTATCGGCGTTATGCCGAAGGCGGTTTCGGGCTGATCTGGTTCGAAGCTACTGCTGTGGATGGACCGGGCCGGTCCAGCCCCAGACAGTTATGGATGAACCGCAGTAATGTGAAGGCCTTTGCCGCGCTGGTCCGCGATATCAGACATGCTGCCCGAGAGCGTTGGGGCCACGAGATCGTCATCATTCTTCAGCTCGCGCATGCAGGCAGGTATAGTAAGCCAGAGGGAGTGGCCAATCCGATAATTGCCCAGCACGAATCTGAACAGGACGATAAATCAGGAATTTCGCCTGACTGTTCTGTGGTTTCTGATGAGCATCTGGACCGTCTTCAGGATGCGTATTTGAATGCCGCCAGCCTTGCAGTGGAAGCCGGCTTTGATGGAGTGGATGTCAAGGCATGTCACGGCGACCTGATTTCAGAACTCCTGTCCGCATCAATCAGGCAGGGCCGGTACGGCGGATCTTTTGAGAACAGAAGCCGATTCCTGCGAGAAACGGCCGGCAAGATCTGCAAATCTCTGCATAGCTGTATAGTGGCATCACGGCTCTCTGTCTGCAATGGTGAGGGACATTCTTCCGGATTTGGAGCGGATCGTCATGATTCAAGGAAGATTGACTTTTCAGAGCCTGTTGCTCTGGCGCGGGTGTTGCAGGAAGCCGGCGTCAAGTTACTAAGTATATCTGATGGCGTTTCTTCTGGAAGCATGCCGGGCGGCATGGATCATCAGTTGTTGCGATTTGCGCGTTTATATGAGGTCACAAAGACAATTCAGCAGGCTGTGCCGGCGATTCCGGTGGTGAGTGGAGGATTCAGCTGGTTTCGGCATCTGCTGCCGAATGTGGCGGAAGGGGCTATCCGCAACGGTGGAGGAGCGTTGGTCGGCATCGGTCGTGCGGCACTGGCATATCCAGACTTGGCCGGAGATTTGATTCATATGGGGCATTTGGATCCTGATAAGTGTTGTATCAACTGTTCAGCCTGTATGCAGTTGATCAAGGATGGAGGGACTGCAGGCTGTGCTGTCATGGATAGCGAGATCTATGGTGCGGAATATCGGCATTGCCGGCGTTTTGCCATTGATAATCTTAAGGCTGAGGCGCAGAGGTGTCTTGGCTGTGAGCCTGCGCCTTGTCGCGTCGGCTGTCCCGCGCGGATTGATGTGCCAGCTTTCCTCAAAGCTTTTGCGGAAGATGATATCGGGAAATCCTATGCGGTCCTTCGCAAAAGTAATGTTCTGCCTGGTATGTGTGCTCATCTGTGTCCTGTGGGTATGATGTGTGAAGGTCGGTGCGTTGCCAATATTCTTGAGGGTAGGGCGATCCCTATTCACGATATTCAGTATGTCGTGTCATGGCTTGCGCGCCAGCGCGGATTCGTCGGTGTGCGCGTCCCTGAGGAGGATACAGGAAAGAAGGTCGCTATCGTGGGCGGGGGTCCTGCCGGAATCGCCTGTGCGGTCGCTTTGCTTGAGCGTGGGCATAACGTTGTGCTGTTTGAACGGGCGTCGAAATTGGGCGGCACTCCCGAACGTGCCATCCGTTCAAGTCGTTATTCAGGAGCCCGGGAAGAGATAGATCAAATTCTAAAGCCGGCACTGCTTGCGGGACGGCTGGTGATGAGGTTTGGCTGTGAATTGGGCAGGGGGCTAACGCTTGACGAAGTCAGACGTGAGCATGACGCTGTATTTTTGGCGGCAGGGGTTTGGGGTGAGCGTACGCTGGGACGTGCAGAAGGGGTGCTCGATGGTGTCAGCTTCCTACGAATGGCAAAGGCTAAGGAAATCAAGAAGGTGCCTTCGCGGGTGATCTTACTGGCCGGCGGCGACAGTGCCATGGACTGTGCCATGGTTTCCCGTGAACTGGGCGCCCGTGAGTTGACCATTGTGTATGCCGGCGCTCTCTCTGAAATGCATTGGCATATGGCGGATGCATGGTTCAGGACAGAGAGCGTGCATTTCATGACGCTAACAAGTCCGACTGGATATCAAGTAGGTGGTGCTGGTAAAGTGTCTGGTCTGAAAGTCCGCATGCATCTCGGACCGACGTCAGAGGCGCCACAAGGGCCCGAATGTCTTTTGGAGGCTGATTTGATTATTGAGGCCATGGGTCTGGGGCTGGAAGAGTCGTTGAAGGTTGCGCTGGCTGGCTGCCGATTTAGTAAGGAAGGATTGATCAAGACTTCCAGTCCGACTTCGCTTTCCTGCGGTTTGCCCGGTGTCTTTGCCGGCGGTGGAGTTATCAATGGCGGTGCCTCCGTGGTGCAGTGTGTGGAGGAGGGTATGCGTGCCGGTCGCGAGATAGATGTATTTCTTCGCGCTACCGGCGGCCTAAAGGTATTGTAACCTTTAGGCCCGGTAGGACATTAATAGACTGTCAGCCCGATGCAAGTCGGATTAGACCGATGTTCTCACAGTTTTTTTGAGGCTGTGAGAAATGCAGGTTAGATTTCGTAAATAGCAAGGATGAGAACATTATATGAAATTGAAAAGCTGTAAGAAGATAGCATTCGGCCGTTGCGTGCCTGTTGAAGAAACCATCGCAAGGCTTGAGTCTTCAATCTGGGCGAGTCATGAGTATCGTTTTTTTGAGACCAAGGTGTCGGATAGATTATTTTGGTCGGCGCTGTATATTGATGAGATTGGGTTTCGGTCCATGGGTAAGGGAATTACTGCCCTGCAGGCGAAAGTCGGTGCATTGGCTGAGTGTGCGGAATGGGTGGCTGCGAGGCAGAACGTCGATCTTGCCGGCGCGATGACAGGACATCAGAAGAATATACCCAATGCGGTTGGCATAGAAGAGTTCCTTTCTCACGTTGCTGTTTCAAAAGCTGTGATTGATCGGATCAAGCAGACGGATGTTGCCATGTATTGGGTGGACGGCTTTTCTCTTATGACTGGGAAGACGGTCAAGCTCCCGATTGAATTTCTGAGGCGGATTGGCGGGCCCAACGGCATGGCGGCTGGTAACACGCGGGAAGAGGCGATTGTTCATGCAATCGATGAGGTATTTGAAAGAAGGGTTCATATCACCGTTCTTAAGAACAAGCTTGTGATGCCGACCATTGACCCGGCGACAATCGATAATCCTGTGGTTCAAGAACAGATGGCTTTTCTTAAGAGTAAAGGCATTGAGATCTACCTGAAAGACCTGTCGTTTGACGGGGAGCTGCCATGTGTCGGTGCATATCTTGTGGATCCAAATATTCCAAAAGAATTTCAATTCCATCATTTCTTTAAAATAGGGTCAGGTTTCAATCTGGAGGAATCGCTGATCCGGGTGTTTACTGAATACGTCCAGGGTCGCATGCTGGATGAGTTTATCGACGGTTCAAAGGATGAGCAGGAGCGGGTTTTGAGGTACGATTTGAGAGCGCTGAAATGTATACCTGATGATGGTGATAATTATCTTTCCGCGTTTATGTTTGGGTTCGTTCCGCAAGTAAACGCCGAGTTCTTAAAGGAAGGCAATATTGTTCCTTTCAGGAAAGGTGATAAATTTGATGATTGCCTGCAGGATATTGAGAAAGCAAAGCAAATATTCTCAAGTCTGGGCAAAGACTGCTATGTGATCGACTTTACCGACCCTAAGATCGACTTTCCTGTGGTCGAGGTTGTGGTGCCTGGTTATTCGGATGTTCTGCCTTACCATCCAGCCAATAGTACGGTTCTTTTCCAGGATCATACACGGAGCGATATACTTCGGTCTTATGATGTTAAAGAGGGTGAGCAATCCGCGGGTGGGGCGTCAAATAAGGGTTTTAAATAAAATAAGTGTAAATAATCTGTAACTTCTGGTTATGGCCAGACATTATTATGGTGAAGTAACAAACAGGAGGATCGAATATGAGTAGTAAATCGCAGAAGATAATGAAGTATCTGGCCCCAGCCGTGGCTGCAACCCTTTGCATGGGAACAGTTTTGGCCGGTGATGGTTCTGATGAAGAAGGGTTTGTACCGCCACCTAAAGATCGTACGCCGCCACCTGCGCCGCCACGCACGATTTCTTCTGCTGAAACATTAGAACCATGTTGCTGCTGTCCGGTTTCGCCTCAGTCAAGGACTGAAGCCAAGAAACCGCCACAGCCTCCAGCACTCATAACCAAGGTTAAAGAGTAGTAATCAGCTGATAGGTTTGATATTTAAAAGGGGTGTCGACAACGGCGCCCCTTTTTTTGTCTATTTTGCGAATAAATCTTCAACATCCGCAGCGAAGTAACTAGCGCTACAATGGGTCAGAATCTATTCGGATATAATTACGACCCCATCGGAAATAGAATTTCTGCGAGTGAGACGACGAATGGCGTCACATCCGAAATGCAGTATATTGTCAACAGCCTCAACCAGTATACCAATATCACAAAGGATGCAGTTGCCACCGCTCCTGTAATGGATGACGACGGCAACATGACCTCCTACAACGGCTGGACATACACATGGGACGGTGAAAACCGGCTCACCTCAGCCAGCAAGGCAACCCAGAAAATAACCTTCGCCTACGACTACATGAGCAGGCGTGTTTCGAAGTCCGTTTACTCTCTGCAATCTGGCATCTGTGATCTGCAATCACAAACGTAGTTTGTATACGATGGTTATCTCTGAAATCTGTGATGTGCAATCTGTGATCACGACGCAGTCGTACGTGTGGGGCATCGACCTGTCCGGTTCATTGCAGGGCGCAGGCGGAGTAGGCGGCCTCCTCTCCGTCATCAAGTCAACCTCGTCAACAACGTCAATGTATGTCCCTCTGGCGGACGCCAACGGAAACAGCACTGAATACCTCCAACTTCAAGTTTCTAATTTCACATTTCAGGTTTCCACTGTCGCCTACCACGAGTATCCTCCCTTCGGTCAAGTAACTTTCCAGAGCGGGGAGATGGCTGGTAGTTTTGGGTATAGGTTCAGCACGAAATATTGGGACTCGGAATTTAACGGATACTACTACGGCCGCCGGTATTATTGTGCCAATTTGTCACGCTGGATTTCGAGGGATCCAATGGGGGAGTTGGGCGGACTGAATCTTTACTTATATGAACTGAACAATGCTCTTTTGTTGCGACCTGTTTCAGAAGATCCGTTGGTAGACAAAAAGAAAAACGAAAGGCCCTCAGAAGTAACTGGGACTCCCGTGCCTGTGGGGCCAGGACTTAATAGTATTGTGTGTAAAGGCGGGAAATTAGAGATTCAAATAGGGAACAAAACGGCGAGTGACAAATGTACACCGGATCATGAGCAAGTGCATATCAATGATTGGAAAAAGCGATATGGAGATAACCTATGTAGCGGCGTGCCTGATGGACAACTACCTTGTGGAGGCAAAGACTACAAGGATTTCATGCGTCAAACAGAGTGCGATGCGTATAAAGCAGGCAAGGCCTGCCGAGAGAAGTTGCTCAAGGATTGCGTAACAGAAGAGGAGAAGAAAAAGCTTGAAGATAAAATCAAAATCGATGACCAACGAATCGAATTGAATTGCAAGAAATGAGGCAGTCGATGGGAAATTTAAGGTATATGCTTGTTTGTTTGCTTCTGTTGCTGCTTTCGGTTCAGATGTCGTGTAATGGTGTAAATTCACGCATAGGGCGAAAAGGACATGGAATTTAAGTAAAACAGAAGCCGAAGAGATCGCTAAGAAAACATTTAGAGAGATTGGATATGGCCCACTTGACGAGCATACTCTTATCGTAACTGAAGATGACGTGCAATGGCTTGTTTATTTTGAGGGAATTGGTGATCTTGCTATACCAGGCCATCACCTTACTATATATGTCGATAAGAAAACAAAAAGAACATCCGTTGCATACGGAGAATAGGATGACTGACCCCGAACGGTGCCAAAACTCATCCGTGACTGAATAGCGGTAGGGATTGACTGAATTGGCGATTCTGAGTGCCGATGGAACTACTACCTCTACTACGACCGATAAATACGGTAGGGGTAACGTCGAGACAATAGACATTCAAAAAGCAACACTTCCGGTAAATAATTGAACACGTACTGTCTCCCCTCGCTTCCTCCTTCGCCATTATGACTACGATGCCTGAAAGTATCCGACCCATCAACTCTGCCATTGTACTCATAATCTCAAATCGCTATGATTTTGCCATAGATGAGCTATTTCATTACAGATTCTGAGTCCGTTTCTTCGACCGCGCCGGCTCGTAGATCCAAAACCGCTTATCGGCGTGTTTCCGGGTTAGTGTCTGGCCACCGGTATTATGAGCCGGAGATGGGAAGGTGGACGAGCCGCGACCCGATACAAGAAAAGGGCGGAAAGAATTTGTATGGGTTTGTGAATAATAACGCTATTGATAAGTGGGATAAACTAGGTTTAGAAACCAAATGTTGTGGCGACAAGACTTACAATGCTCGCACAAAATGTTGCTGTGATGAGACTGATAAGTTATTTGACATCCCTTATGCTACCGAGTGGACGGGAACATGTGGCTCGACCAGTTTCGGCTTTTGGGTCTCTGTTGGAGTAATAGGCTGTGATTTAACCAGCAACATTACGAAAGACTGTAAAAAGTGGAGCATAATGGTGACAGCATTGTTTATCGGTGCATCAACTGGACCCGATGTCAGTGCTACAACTTTCTCGGTTAAGTTTGTAGATGCAGAAAAGCCTGAGGACTTTAACGGTGAGGCTCATTTGGGAAGTATAGGCGGGGGTCTGATTGGGGGAGGTACCGTTTCAACGATAAATCTTGGTTCTGCAAATACCAGTTCAGTAACAGGTGGGTTTATCGGAATTATGTTGCCCGGTGCGGATGTTATGATAGGGCGTTCTTCCGTTGATTTTAAAAACGAAAATCCTTGTTCGAAATGGTAACATTATTCCATCAATTATTTAGTGTTACATTACCTTGCAATAGCGGGAAAGTGTTCTGCGTAGATGCCTTAATAACATCACTCCGTCCTTGGGTATACTCTATTGAGGTTAACGGGAATGAACTCCGATTTAAGGGAGAGCCAGACCCAAGGCAGTTAATATCTGATTTCAGAAATCCTTTAATCGGGTGTTCTGTTGGCTCGATATTGTATGAAGAAAATGAAAGTCGTTATGTGTTTCATGTAAAAATGGCAGGGCATATTTCGCCGTATGGGTGTTATTGTTTTCTGTGATACTATTTATAATAAGCATAGAACGAAGCATATATTATGGATACAGCATCTTCTGGTCTTTGTTGATTTCATGTTTGTTTTGCGTCCTTGTGCTTAAGGCAAGTTATGCTGTGACAAAATACAGGATAACAGCGGTTTTATCCGGTGCCTTAACCTCTCCCTCCCTTCCAACTACCCCTCCGCCTGCTACTACCTCAACTACGCACGATAACGCTAAGGACGCAGGTAAGTAGCAAGCCGTAAGTTGCCGAAGATTACTATGCCCGTTGAGTATGCCCTTCTACTTCGCCCTGCTTGATTGATGATAAGAATATTCGGTTATTGAAAACGGTATGTCTGTTTGCTAATGTCTTACGGTGAAGGTCAAGGAAGTAATCAAGATGATTGAAACTGATGGCTGGTATCTGGCGAGAACCAAAGGAAGCCACAGACAGTACAAGCATTACTTGAAGAGCGGTCTGGTAACGATTGCAGGTAAGCCGAGCGAGGACTTGGCATCAGGCACATTAAATAGTATTTTAAAACAGTCGGGGTTAAAATGAAATATCTAATCGTCATAGAAGAAACAAAGACAGGTTTTTCAGCATATTCACCTGACTTGGATGGTTGCGTGGCTACTGGAAAAACCAGAGCAGAGGTTGAGAAGAATATCAAGGAAGCCATTGCATTTCATCTTGAAGGCATGAAGGAAGACGGTGAGTTGCTGCCCGGTTCGCATTCATATTCCAAGTATCTGTCCGTTCCAGTGCCTGCTTGAAACGGTTAAAATGAAGGTTGCGACAGAACTCAAAAGCGCAGAAAGCGAGAGGGGTCACATCTCGACATTAGGTTCCGCTGAAAAAGTCCAACGCCCCACGCCCGCGCGACCTGGCAGCACATTTGCGATGCCTGACTGAAACCTACCTCGCCCCACGATAGTCGTGACGACATTGCCCGAGCAAGTCTATTTCAAGTGTTTTTCAGGGGCAGAGCCATCTCCACTCTTCGATTCAAGCAACTTTCAAGGCTTCTTGGCGTCG
>CAMCYG010000075.1 GCA_945883775.1 Victivallis vadensis | reverse complement strand
GTGTTGCCCAATGCGCTTCCCGGAATTGTCACAGGTGTTATGTTGAGCATCGGGCGCTCCATAGGTGAGACGGCCGCAGTGATCTTTACTGCTGGTGTGTCACTGCGGATGCCTGAATCTGCATTTGACTCGGTAAGGACAATGGCTGTGCATTTCTACATATTGGCAAGGGAAGGCCTTTCCAACGAAAATGCTTATGGAACGGCTGCTGTGCTGATAATTTCGGTGCTGACTGTAAATATGATTTCCTACTGGCTGATGCATAACTTCATTTCACGGAGAGCCCGATGAGTGACGGCATAAAAATTGCACTGGATAATGTCAGCATCTATTACGGCCCTAGTATGGCACTAAAGGGTGTGACTTTTGGCATAGAAAAGAACAGAATACTGGGAGTTATAGGACCGGCAGGATCAGGCAAGACGGCTTTCCTGCGGGCGCTCAACCGGCTTGGTGATCTTGATTTGGGGTGTCGGATCGAAGGCAAGATCCTGATGGATGGCGGAGATATTTACGCTGATGATGTCGATGTCGTTGCATTAAGAAGGAAGATCGGTATGCTTTTTGCCCTGCCCATCGCCCTTCCGATGAGCATCTACGACAATATTTCTTATGGTCCACGACTTGCAGGAATTCGCAGACGTGGGGACCTTGAAGAGCTGGTTGAATATTCTCTGCAGTCTTCGTTTCTTTGGGACGAGGTTAAGGACAGGCTCCACACGTCAGGATTACGGCTGTCCGGAGGGCAACAGCAAAGGCTTTGTCTCGCACGTGTCCTTGCGATGAAGCCGCAAGTCATACTGCTAGATGAGCCATGTTCCGGGCTGGACCCGATATCAACAGCCAAGATCGAGGAAGCACTGATATCACTTAAGGACAATCACACGATAGTTCTGGTGACTAATAATACCAAGCAGGCGGCACGTGTGGCGGATAATACAGCATTCTTTCTTATGGGTGAACTAATCGAACTGGGCGCAACTCAACAGATGTTTGTGGCGCCTGCTAAAAAGCAGACAGATGAATATATCAGCGGGAGGTTCGGTTGATATGAAGCATGTAGTAGAAATTCAAGGGATTGACCTCTTTTACACAGCATTCCATGCTCTTAAGAATGTAAATCTTTCGATAGAGAAACAGAAAATAACCGCGCTTATCGGTCCGTCAGGATGCGGTAAATCTACTTTGCTGCGAGTCCTGAACAGGATGAATGACCTTATTCCTGGCTGTAGGGTAACAGGAAACATCCTCATAGAAGGACGCGATATTTACGGCAAGGACACAGATGTCTGCGAACTCAGAAAAAAAGTAGGCATGGTGTTTCAGCGTCCAAATCCATTTCCTCTATCGATAAGAGATAATATATCATTCGGGCTCAAGGTAGAAGGTGGTCATAGCAGTTCATTTATAGATGAGACTGTGGAAAAGTGCCTCCGGGATGCATGGCTTTGGGATAATCTCAAAGATAAGCTGAACAGCCCGGCACTCGACCTTCCGCTTGATCAGCAGCAACGCCTGTGTGTGGCCAGACTCCTGGCCGTAAAGCCTAATGTAATTCTGATGGATGAGCCTTGCTCTGCGCTGGATCCTATTTCCACGGCCAAGATTGAAGAGCTTATGCTTGAACTGGTTAAAGATTACTCAATCATCATTGTCACGCATAACATGCAGCAGGCCTCCAGGATATCTGACTTTTCTGCATATATGCTGCTTGGCGAAATGGTCGAGTACGGTATTACAAAGCAAATATTCTCAAATCCATGTGACAAGCGTACAGAGGACTATATTACCGGACGGTATGGATGAGTTCATGATGCAAAACAGGAGATAATAACAATGAAAATGCAATTGCACAGAGAAATAGATAAGCTCAAGAAATCCATACTTGAGCTGAGCGCCAAGGTGGAAAATGATGTCAGATTGGCAGTTAGAGCCGCTGATGATTATAACGCTGAACTAGCGGATGAAGTGATTAGCAGGGAGAATGTCACGAACAACATGGAGGTTGATATTGAGGAAGAGTGCCTGAAGATTTTGGCGCTTTATCAACCAGTAGCAGGTGACCTTCGATATATAATCGCAGTATTAAAGATTAATCAGGATCTCGAGAGAATCGGAGACCTTGCTGTGCATATTGCGGAAAGAGCTTTGTTCCTTTGCAAACAGCCCAAATTAGGCATACCAATAAAACTCGACATTATGGCATCAAGAGCACAGGGCATGCTTAAGAAGGTGCTGGACGCTTTTGTGAACAATGATGAATCAGCGGCCAGGCAGGTCTTTGAAGAGGATATCGAGGTCAATAAGGTGCATAAGGAGATATTTCATTTGGTAAAAGAGTCTATTATGGCAAAACCTGATACGTATGAGTCAATGCTGCAGATATTGAATATTTCGCGGCATTTAGAGAGGATTGCGGATCATGTCACAAACATTGCAGAAGATTTGATTTATCTTGTAGAGGGGCGAATCGTCAGGCATAAACATTGACCAATTATCGACGATTTTATTCCAATATCCAGCACCAGGTTTCTCGACCCTTAATGAGCCTGAAAAGATCAATGACGTCAGCATTGCTCATCCTGATACAGCCGTGAGAAGATGGTTTACCTAACAACTGTTCCTGATCAGTACCATGTATGTATATGCATCTGGAGTGCGAATCGACACTCCCTCCTCTGTTTTTGCCGTCTTCAAGGCCGGAAAGCCACAAGACCCTCGACAAAACCATATCCGCACTCTTGGGCTGTCTCCGCTGATCTGCAGGAACTATCTGATTCACCGGCTCGCGTGATATAAAGCGCCTGCCCTCTGGCTCGCCATCCCCTATCCGTTCATTGACTTTGTGCAGGCCAAGTGGAGTTTGGTTTGATCCTTTACTGCTGCCAAGGCCATACGCACTTGTCGATATGAGGTATCTTTTAACTTCATTGCCGCTCTGTGTAAGCACCATGGTTTGATCCGCAACCGTCAACACCAGCAGAAGTCCATTTGATGAAAGCCCCTTGGCTATGGCCTCTTGATGATATTTCTGGTATGCCTTTACAATTGGTTCATTTGTTTTGGAAGGGCTAACGGTTACAGGCGCAGATTCAGAATTCAACGGCGACGTCGCAATCCTGTCGTCAGCCTTGCTGCTGCGGCACGCAACAAGTATAAAAACTGACACAAGGCACGAACTGACAACTGAAGTCAGCAGGATCATTCGTTGTGTCGGTTTCAGATTCATTATCGCGGCGGATTCTTAAGTTATGCCGACATCTGGTTAAGCGTGTTGATAAGCTTATCCAATCGCGTCATATCATCAAGAATTTCCTGTCTCCTGGCTTTCTGCTGAGCAATGACATCTTCAGGGGCATTCTTAACAAAGTTCTCGTTAGCCAATTTGACGTCTATTTTGACAAGCCCTTCCTGCACCTTTGCCAGCTGTCCGGAAAGCCGCTTCTTCTCTGCTTCGACATCAATCAGGCCATCAACCGGCATATAGATTGTCCCCATTTTGCAGATGCCGGCCGGTGTATTGGGTGGTTCCGCCATTTTCTGATCGATTGTAATGTTCTCTGACCGTAACAATGATTTTAGATATGGAATATCCACAGAAAGCATATCGGTCAGCGATGCCGTCTCCGGCTTTATGAAATAATCGACTTTCTTGGCAGGCGTCACTCCATAATCAGCACGCAAAGTTCTGCAGCAACGGACAAGGTCATGTTTTTCGTTTACATAGTTAACAATCGCATCTGTGACACCAAGCCTTTGCAGGACGGCTTCAGTATCCTGTTGCGGCCAACTGGCTCTCAGGATGAACTCCTCCTCGCCATCATATCCCATCTCGTGCCAAAGTTCCTGTGTAACAAATGGCATATACGGCTGAAGCAGTTTTAGTGCGTTGCCGAATACAAAGCTCATTACCTTTAGAACTTCCTGCTTACGCCTCTGGTCGCTACCAAAAAGAGGCTCTTTTGCATACTCCAGGTACCAATCACAATATTGATGCCAGACAAATTCATACAGGACATGTGCGGCATCATTGAATCTGAATTTAGCCAGATTATCATTACAGTCAGCTATTGCCTTCTGCATAACTGCGATGATGTGCCTGTCATCTGAGGACAATAATGCCGGATCCAGCTCATCAAGTCCGCGAACGGGAATAGCCTTCTCTGAATGCATCTGCATGAATCTCGCAGCGTTCCAGAGCTTTGTCCCGAAATTGCGACCAATCTCAAACTTATCGTTGGAAAGAAATACATCCTGCCCGGTCGCAGTGATCATCATCAGACTGAATCTCAGCGCGTCAGCGCTGAACTGGTCGATTATGGTCAAAGGATCTATAGAGTTACCAAGGCTCTTGGACATCTTCCGACCCTTGTCATCGCGCACCGTGCCGTGTATATAGACAGTCTTGAATGGAATATCACCCATGAACTCCATACCAGACATAATCATCCTCGCAACCCAGAAAAATATAATCTCTGAGGCCGTGACCAGTTCATTGGTGGGATAATAGAATTTCAAGTCCTTGTTTGTTTCTGGCCAGCCAAATGTGCTGAATGGCCATAGCCATGAAGAAAACCACGTATCAAGAACATCTTCATCCTGCCTGATTTCGTTACTTGAACACTGAGGGCACATCGTTTGGGTCCCCTTCGCCGCCCACTCATGCCTACACTTATCACAATAGAAGACAGGTATTCTGTGACCCCACCAGATCTGTCGGGATATACACCAGTCCCTGATGTTTTCCATCCAGCCAAGATAAACTTTTGTCCACCGGTCAGGCACAAATCTGATTTTGCCGCTTTTCACCGCTTCTATGGCAGGTTCAGCAAGCGGCTTCATTTTTACGAACCACTGTTCGGAGAGTCTGGGCTCTACCACAGTGTCACATCGGTAACAATGGCCTACCGCATGCTGGTGATCCTCGATCTTCTCGATTAGACCTGCTGCTTCAAGATCAACAAGGATTTTCTTCCTGCATGCAAATCTGTCCATTCCGGCATAGGGCCCTGCTTCCTCGTTCATGGTTCCGTTGCCGTTCATTACGTTAATGGACTTAAGATTATGCCGTCTTCCCATCTCAAAGTCGTTCGGATCATGAGCAGGAGTGACTTTCACACACCCAGTGCCGAATTTAAGGTCAATAAGACTGTCTGTAATGACATCCAATTCTCGGCCAAGCACAGGAAGAATCAGCTTTTTACCGGTCAGGCTCTTGTAACGTTCGTCTTCCGGATTGACTGCTACCGCAGTATCACCCAGCAATGTCTCTGGTCGAGTCGTGGCTACCACGATATAGTCCTGCCCGTTCAATTGACCGTCTTTGATCTTGTACCTGATATGATAAAGCTTGCCGCGTGTATCTGTGTGTTCGCCTTCCTCATCAGAAAGAGCAGTATGACAGCGAGGACACCAATTGATTATATAGTTGCCCTTGTAAATCAGCCCTTTGTTGTAGAGCTTTAGAAATGATTCTGTAACAGCATCACTCAAGCCTTCGTCCATCGTGAAACGTTCGCGTTCCCAATCGCACGACGCGCCCAGCCTTTTCAGCTGGTTGATGATAGTGCTGCCGGACTCATCTTTCCATAGCCATACTTTCTTTAAGAATTCCTCACGGCCTATGTCCTGGCGAGTCTTTCTTTCATTCTTTTTGAGAGCTTTCTCGACAACATTCTGCGTGGCTATACCGGCATGGTCCGTTCCCGGCATCCATACAACATTTTTTCCCTGCATCCTGTGCCACCTGATCAGAATGTCCTGAATAGTGATGTTCAGGGCATGCCCCATATGTAATATCCCTGTGACATTAGGCGGTGGAATTGTTATGCAATATGGATCGCCACCTTTTGTGTGATCAGAGTGAAACAACTTCTTTTCGAGACAAATAGCATACCACTTGTTTTCGATTGCCTTAGGGTCGTATGTCTTATCAATCATTCGATTCTTCATCCTTGAAAAGTTTATATTCAACGCTGTCGACAAGCGCCTCCCATGAAGCTTCGATAATATTTCCAGAGACGCCGACAGTGCCCCAGGTATTCTTCCCGTCGCTGGATTCTATGATGACCTGCGTCTTGGCTGCGGTAGCGGTTTCAGGATCCAGTATCCTGACTCGGTAGTCCGTGAGGAACACTTTGGCAATTTCCGGATAAAAGCGGACAAGAGCCTTTCTGAGCGCACCGTCCAAAGCGTTGACCGGACCGTCGCCTTCAGAGACAGTCTGTTCAATCTCGTTATTCACCCGCACTTTAATGCTTGCCTCCGAGATACAGGGAGCGTCTTTGCTTCTCTTTTCGATAATTACCCTGAAGCCTTCAAGATCAAAAAAAGCCTTATGCTGTTTCAGCACTTTTTGAATAAGCATCCGGAATGAAGCATCAGCGGACTCAAAAGAATATCCTTTATGCTCAAGCTCCTTGAGAGACTTTAGAACCTCCCGGATCTCATCTGGAGATTTATCACGTCCTACCCCAAGTTCGATGGCCTTAAGCAGAATTGACGACCCCCCGGAATGCTCAGAAACCAGAAGCTTTCTATCATTTCCGACTTTAGTCGGATCAACATGCTCAAAAGACTTTGAGTTCTTGTTGACCGCATCAATATGAGTTCCGGCCTTGTGAGTGAAAGCATTCTGGCCCACATATGGAGCTTTGTCATCGTCCCTCAGATTGGCATAGTCGTTGGCGACTTCAGACAGGTCCATAATGCGCTTCAGACTCTTCGGGCCGACGCAGATCCTACCCATCTTTAGTTCCAGGTTTGGGATAACGGTACAGAGATTTGCGTTACCGCAGCGTTCCCCCAGCCCGTTTAAAGTGCCCTGAATCTGTATGACCCCAGCCCTCACGGCTTCTATCGTATTTGCGGCAGCCATACCGGAGTCGTTGTGAACGTGTATTCCTAGAGGCACAAGAATTGACGACTTGGTTTTGCTGACTATATCAAAGACTTCATGAGGCAGGCATCCCCCATTGGTATCGCAAAGAACGATAACATCCGCACCGGCATCGACAGCTGACTGAACAGCCATCAATGCAAAATCAGGATCGTCCTTGAACCCGTCGAAATAGTGCTCAGCATCAAAAATGACTTCCTTCTTCTTATCCTTAAGATACGCAACGGTGTCATGTATCATTGCCATATTCTCGGCATCCGTCGTGCGCAGCACATCCTTGACGTGCAGTCGCCATGACTTTCCGTAAATTGTCACAACCGGGGTCCCTGCCTTGATCAGGTAATCCACCTGACTGTCCTTCTTGACGTTGGTCTTGACCCGACGCGTTGATCCGAATGCAGCCAGTTTTGCATGCTTCAGCCTGACGCTTTTCATCTTGGAGAAAAATTCCATCTCCTTTTGATTGGCACCGGCATATCCACCTTCGATATAATCAAAACCAAACTCATCCATCTTTCTGGCCAAATCAAGTTTACCCTTAAGAGAGAATGATACCCCCGCGCCCTGCGCGCCATCGCGTAATGTAGTGTCGTAAACGAATATTTTTTTATTGTTTTTCATGACTTTGCACTGCTTGTCTTAACGAAAAAAGCCTCGTAGAGAGCTTTTACTGAGATCTTAACATCCTTAGTCTTGACCCCGAACATTATACTGGTTTCCGAAGAGCCCTGATTCACAATCTCGATATTGACCCCTACATCGGCAAACGCCTTGGCCGCCTTTGCCAAAATGCCTGGGGTGTACTGCATACCTTCCCCTACGATCATAATCATCGAATAATCGTGCTCTACCTGGATATTGTCAGGATTCAGGTCCTTCTTTATCCTGCTTACAATCTGATCGATACGTTCCGGTTTGACCGTACTGTCTCTGATAATAACGCATATATTATCAATACCTGAGGGTGAATGCTCATATGACAAGCCTTCGTCCTCGAAGATTTGCAGGAGCCGTCTACCGAAGCCTATTTCACGATTCATCAAATACTTGTCGATATAAAAGCTGACATATCCATCACCACACGCGATTCCGACGATACTGCCATGTGCGACATTCCGTTTGGTGACAATCCTTGTGCCGGGATGCTCAGGATTGTTGGTGTTTCTGATGTTGATCATGACGCCTGCCCTGACGGCAGGAATTATGGCCTCCTCATGAAGCACCCCGAAGCCGGCGTAGGATAGTTCGCGCATCTCACGATATGTGAGTTCGGGGATTGGTGCCACATCAGGCACGATGCCGGGGTCGACCGCACATACAGAATCCACATCCGTGAAGTTTTCGTATACTTCAGCCTTGACGGCAGCGGATATGATGGAGCCGGTGATGTCAGAACCACCGCGCGGAAATGTAACAACATCTCCGTCTTTCGTATATCCGAAAAAGCCTGGGAATACCGAGATGCCTGGCGCATGTTTCAATTCAGCAAGCTTAGTATAGGACTCCGGCAGCAACTGCGCATTTCCGTACTCAGCAGTAAGAAGCATACCGGCATCGGCTGGATTTATATAATGCGCTTCATGCCCAAGCTTTTTAAAGACAGCCGCCACCAACCTCGCGCTGTTATCTTCGCCTGCCGCTTTCATAGTATCAAGGAACCTTGCCTTATTAGAATGATCTATTGTAAGTCTTTTTCTAAGATCAGCTTCTATTTCTTTCGTGACATCGGCAGGAGCACCGGTCTCCTCCTGTATCTCGCGATATCTATCTACGACCGCCATCAGTTCTTTCTCAGTATCTGACCCGGAGAGTTTCTTTTCGGCCAAGGCGATAAGGAGATCTGTGACCTTTGTGTCTTTCTTGTGACGCTTACCAGGCGCTGAGACGATTACGATACGTCTGGATGGGTCAGAAACAACTACACTGCAGACTTTCTTTACCTGAACTGCGTCCGCAAGTGAAGTTCCGCCAAATTTACATACTTTCATGATTGTTTCCCTTGGATTGAGCTCAAGATCAAATATCTTCGATCCTGAACATCACTGATTTTGAACCTACAACATCGAGAGAATTGATTTCTTCCAGAGCAGTCTGAATATTCTTTTCCTTCGCGGTATGTGTAATTATTAGAACCGTCACATACTTGCCAGCCTTAAGCTCTTTCTGAAGTACTGAAGCAAGACTAATTCCGTGCTTACCGAATATTGAAGTGACCGTTGCCATTACATTTGGCCTATCCATTAACGACAAACGCAGATAATAACGGGTCTCTATTGATTCGACAGGCTTTATTTTAAGATCATTGTGAGCCCCCGGTATAGGTTTCATACGCAAGGGCGATTTCGCCATAATATTCCGGACAACTTCACAGACATCTGCAAGTACCGTTGCCGCAGTAGGCATCTGGCCCGCCCCACGTCCATAGTAAATCGAACGTCCTGTCATATCGCCGTTCACCATAATCGCGTTGAATACTCCATTAACAGCCGCAAGAGGACTGGTCTTGGGTATAAGAGTCGGGTGTACTCGTGCCTCGACTTCTTTGCCTGATTTAATGACCGCGAGAAGCTTAATGGTGTACCCCAGCTCGCTTGCAAATCGCATATCCCTTTCAGTGACATCTCGAATACCGCTGACGCTTACATCTTTGACCGGAAAATAGAGCCCAAATGCCAGCGATGACAGCAGAGTTGTCTTGTGCTGTGAATCTATGCCGTCGATGTCAAAGCTGGGATTTGTTTCGGCATAACCTTTGGCCTGAGCCTCCTTCAATGCAGCTTCAAAAGTCATTCCGTCCTGACCCATTTTTGTCAGGATGTAATTGCAGGTTCCGTTAACAATACCGTACATCGACTCGACTTTATTGGCGATTAGCCCTTCCCTCAGAACTCGGATTATAGGTATTCCTCCTCCAACACTGGCGCCGAAACAGATGTCTGTATTGTTAGCGCAAGCCGTCTCGAAAATCTCGCTACCGTTGTTGGCCAGCAATGCTTTATTGGCGGTAATCACCGGTTTTTTCAATTTAAGCGACTTTAGTATAAATTCTTTTGCCGGGCCCATACCGCCGATTAATTCAACGATTATATCGATTTTGGGATCGTTAATTACCGAATAGGCATCTGTCGTCATGATTGCAGGATCTATGTTGAGATTCTTGGCTTTGCTCAAGTCAATATCGGCAATCTTGCGCACAACCAGTTTAGCACCAAGGCGTTCCGCAAGGACTTCACCATTCTCCTGAAGGCCTTTCAACACCCCTGATCCCACTGTTCCTAAACCAAGTAGACCGATACCGAACTCTCTCATTGCTTCCTTTCTAAATGCTAAAGGGGGTTAATTTGATAAAATTCAACCCCTTATACAAGAACAAATATCAATAATGAAAATGTCAGGCTGGCAGAATATCCTAAGCGGAGGATTGGCAGCGCCGATTCCGCTCACCACGAAAAGATGTGTCCTGTTAACCACAAAATGACCGTGATCGAAACGCCGCCCGTAAGCAGACGGGACAATTACGGATCCGAAGAACGGAATACGACCCTGCCCTGCATGACAGTGCCCTGAAAATACGCAATCAGCTGATTTTCCTGACATCCAGTAAATATTGTCAGGGGTATGCGAGAGTACAAGATGCAGGCTTGCCTTATCTTTTATTTGAATATTTTTCGCGCTTTGTCCCCATGGATAGTCGCATCCGGTCAGAAGTATCCTGCCGCCAAGGCAATTGATGACCGTTGACTCGTTTGTTAGCAGTTTTATGCCTTTGTCCATCAGAACCTTACCGACTTCTCTATCGTCGGACCAGTAATCATGATTTCCTAGAACTGCATAAGATCCGAATCTGCCCATCGGCCTGATAATCTCACGCAACATCGGTAAGGATTTGGCATTGGTGACGAAATCACCAGTATACAGAACAATGTCCGGTTTTTCCTCCTCAACAGCATTAAAGACTTCTCGGAAATATTCAGCGCCCAGGTGAGAATTAACGTGGAGATCGCTAAGATGAGCCACCCGAAGCCTTTCCCCATGCCACTGGGGAAGTTCGATCTGGTATCTGTGACATATCAAATCGGTTGTGGTTACAGGTCTCGTCAACTTTATCTTATGCGGGATAGTGTCAATCGGCGGACTGCCGGCACATTTCTGCCTGATGCCAAGACGTAAGATCTCGCCCACCAGCATAGCAGAGAGAATCAGCATCGGAATCATAATCCATGGCAACAATGGCAATGCATATCCGGCTGTTATAGCGCCACAGCTCAGGATCATGAAAACCAGAACGATAAAAGGAGTCTTATACCAGCGCTCCCGCATTAATATCAGCACCCTGTTAAGCAACGCCAGAAACAACACGCCTGCTGCGCATAAATAGACGGCCACACAAGTCAACTGCTGCAGATTCATCTTGTTCCTGCTATTCTTTCTTTCTTACTGACTTCTTGCCCTTATATACACTTACTGCAGCGCCAAGAAACAGGAGTATAAAACTCAAAACAACATATTTCCATGCAGGAAACCGACTCAATAAGAGCAGCAAAACATTAATGAACGGGAGACACAACACTGCTGACTCTGCCCACCTGCCGGTGCGGTACCACAACAAGGCCGCAGTTACCGCAACAATGCCTGCGATTACAATATCAGCTGAGGCACATTTGGTTGGAAAAATATTCAAGACAATGAGCGCGAATATCACGGCGCTAATAATCACATATATCCTTGGCATTTTGCTGCCAAATAGCAGTGCTAGCAGCAGACCTGAATACGGCCAAAGTCCGAATCTCAGGCTGTCAGCCTGTGTGGATGGCAAAGAATGGACTATATTCTGAAACCACTGCATGGAGAATACCCCCAACACCATAATTACCATTGAGATAGCGCAAAGGGCTATGCGCTGTCTGATAAGACCAATGCAAAAAAGACCAATTGCAAGGATTGACATAACCATGTGCCAATGTAAGTGTTGATGCATCAAGGGATTATGACCTATTGTCAGCAGAGCGGTCAGCGTATAAAGCATGACCATTGTCAGCATAACTCCTCGCTTTGCCCGTAAAGACATATACAGGCAGGTCGCTGCACCAATGCCCATCATTACCGGCTGATGCCACAAACCGTATATCCATTGGACATGGCTTAATGTGGTTGTATCAGTAGCTAGGGCCAACGCATTGACCAGCAGTGGAATAGCCGTCAGGAATTCCGGTAGATATTTGATTTGTTCTTTTAAGTTGCAGGCCAGCCAGGCGAGAAGAAAAAAAACAAGCATAAACAACGGCATATAGTCGCCCAGCCGATCATTTACGTCGTAAATATATGCAAGTACGTGTTGATGAATGCCGGCGCACACCAGGATAATGCATGCGAATATCCAGACCATTTCCGGCTTTCTGATGAACGGAACAGATGAAGGCAGGTCTCCCGTCAGAGGCGGCGACTTTCTGAATGCCCCCAAAGTTACAATAAAACTGCCTGACAATAGAGCCAGCCAGCCGTTCATCCAGTAATTATTCTTCAACGTCTCTGATTCAATGCCCGGCATGGCACCAGAAGACAAGGCCCCGGACAGGAATACCCATGAAAACAAAGTAACCAGCCCGCCCAAGGTAAGCCAACCAATAGACATTCGTATGTACCGCCTCAGCAAGTAGATCTTAATTAGACCGGCAATTAGACAAACTGCTCCTGCTTTTATGGCTATGCCGTAGGATCCGATAGATACAGTGCTTAATGCCAGCCCTGAGCCGGAGGCGAACAATGCCACTAAGACAACCAGAGAAACAGCATCATCAGTGACACTCTGCCACAACACTATAAGCAGAAGCACGCCCATGAGGGCGATTTCGTAGGAATTTAATGCAATCAGGCAGGGCATTGCTTCACCTATCATATTGGCTTTAGCCAATAGCGGGCCGAGTATTTTGGCAATGCCATAAATTATAGAAAGTGCGCTCAAACAATAGAAGACACTGCCGCCTGTTAAGCTGAAAAAGCTTTTCCATATGCTGACATTCGCAATCTTCACATCGGATTTAGCATCGTTGTTTAAAGACGGTGGGGTTGACGTACTATCCGATTCCTGTGTTTGGCTACTACGATCATCGCTATTCATTTTAACGCAACCTTTCTATATTAAACAAGTGATTGCCATGCATTATCCTGCAATCCTGATTCCAATCCCAAGCGCCATCAATCCTGCGGCAACACTGAGAATGACGTTTGCGGTGGCCACAAGGTAGTCGTGCCTTTGTATCAGAAAAACGGTCTCTACTCCGAATGCCGAGAATGTTGTAAATCCACCAAGTAT
>CAMCYG010000074.1 GCA_945883775.1 Victivallis vadensis | reverse complement strand
AGCGCGATGGTGGATTGGTCGAAAATATGGGGGTGGTGTGCCATTGCCTCGGAGAATGACGCTCCATCATATATCTTGCTGATAGTGTCCTTCAGCGTAAACTTGAAGATTTTATTTGTTACGTCCTTGGAAATTGATTGCAGGGCTTCACGTAAAGGAACGCCTGCACCCATGGCAATGGCTAATTGTCTGAAGAATATTGCCTTTTCTCCCAGGGCGACGCCCATGAAGGGACGCCGTCTGCTCATAATGACCATGTCGGCGGCGTCATGATCATGTGTGCCGTTCTCAGAAAGGCTTATGACTGTAACGCCCTGGTTGTGCAGTAACTCAAGGGCGTTATAGCGCGAGGCTGCTTCAATGTAATCCTGAATCCTCTCTTTGCCGTTTCCTTTGGCTATGTATGAGTATTTAGTCATGATTTTGCCTCTCTGGTATCAATGAAATCAACCGGACAGACGCTGAGGACTTCCTCGATAGTTGTTATTCCTGCTTTTACTTTTTGCAATCCGTGATGTATCAGCGGCAGCATGCCGCCCTTGACGGCAGCCTGCCTGATTTCGATGTCGCTTCCCGCTTCAACTATCTTCTCGCGGAATAAATTATTGACCTCCAGGAATTCGACAATGGCGGTGCGTCCCGAGTAGCCGGTCTTTGAGCATTTCACGCATCCTGCTCCATGTGTGAACTGCCATGCGCCTGCGGTCTGGTCGATCCTGGCCGCCAGATCTGTCATTTCCTCCGGCGGCGTATATGCGGTCGGGCAGTTTCTGCAAACGTTACGCACCAGTCTCTGTGACATTACCAGCCGGAGAGTGGCCGCTATAAGGTATGCAGGTGTCCCGATGTCTCTCAGCCGCCAGACCGCTGATGGTGCATCGTTTGTGTGAAGGGTGCTCAAGACCAGATGGCCGGTCAGGGCTGCACGCATGGCAATCTGTGCCGTGTCGAGGTCGCGTATTTCGCCGATCAATATAGTGTCGGGATCCTGCCGCAGTATGAAGCGAAGAGCCGTGGCGAAGTCAAGGCCTATGGCAGTTTTAACCGCCATCTGGTTGATTCCGTCGATCTGGTATTCGACCGGTTCTTCAACCGTCTGGATGTTCCGGCGCGGATCGCGCAGGAATTCAAGGGCACTGTACAGAGTGGTAGTCTTTCCGCTGCCTGTGGGGCCGGTAAGCAGGATTATTCCGTTCGGCATTTTTAAGATCTTCTGGTATTTGCGAATGATTTCTTCATCAAAACCGATCTCCCTCATGTCGGTGCGCAGCGTTGTCCGGTCGAGTATCCTCATCACTACTTTCTCGCCGAATATCTCAGGCAGGGATGAGACTCGCACGTCGATCGTCCTGCCGTGTGCCTTGATCTTGAAGCGTCCGTCTTGCGGAAGGCGGCGTTCTGCTATGTCCATATTGGAAAGGATCTTGATCCTTGTCACGATGGCGCGGTGCAGATGTTTTGGCGGTGGAGGAATCACGCGGAGCTGGCCATCAATACGGATCCTGACGATGACTTTATCTTCGCCCGGCTCAACATGTATGTCGCTTGCCCCGTCACGTACCGCTTCCATCAGGACCAGATTGACAAATTTCAC
The DNA here is from genome assembly GCA_945883775.1 of Victivallis vadensis. Lineage (GTDB taxonomy): Bacteria > Verrucomicrobiota > Kiritimatiellia > UBA8416 > CAMCYG01 > CAMCYG01. The sequence continues at coordinate 11,875 of CAMCYG010000074.1, read as the reverse complement.
CACGGGCGGATCATTGGCGAGTACTTTCAGCTGATCATCATCCACTGTGCGTGTCTCATCTATGACCGTAACGGTCTCTTTATCTGTCTCGGCAATGTCGCCCAGGCTTTCCTCAAGGTAAGCTTCTTCGCTGTAGAATTTGTCTATGATCTGGTTGATCTGGTTTCTGCAGCCGACCGCCATATGTACGTCCATCTTGGTAAGCGATCGCAGGGCATCTACAGCAGCTATGTTCAGGGGGTCTCCCATGACGATGGTAGCAGAAGCGTCTTCGCCTCTTTTAAGGGCGATCATGCAGTAACGGCGAGCCATAGGTTCAGGGACAAGCTTGACCTCGTCTCTTTGCAGGGCAAACTCATCGTTAAGCTCCACGTATTTAATGTGAAGCTGCTCTGCGAAACCTCTCGCCAGGTCTTCATCGGAAATAAGCCCCTTTTCCACAGCCTGCTGGGCCAACTGTGAGTCGTTATCGTACTGACTGACAAGCGCATTTATCTGCTCTAAGGGCGCCTTGCCTTTCTTAAGCAGGAGGTCATACAGCCATCTGTTTTTTACTTCCTGCTTTTTCGATGTAGGGCTTACAGTCATCCGAATCAATTCCCTCTGACAGGTAATTCAGGTCCCTGTTTACTGTTTCGGTTTAGTTGCTTCTGCCAGCTTGTTATCCTTTGGGTCTTCTTTCAGAGCGGCTACAGGGGCGACAGGAGCATCCTTCTTCACGCTGTCCTTGTCTGACGGATCCGGCCTTTTTGTATCCGGCCTCATTCTCTCGATGTCCTTTGCCTGCTGGGCGGACTCTCTAGGAGTTCTTACTGTTGCGGTTATGAAAATCACCAGCTCAACTTTTTCATTATTTGTGGTGTCGCGGCGGAACAGGAAACCCAGGAATGGGATGCTGCCCAGTATCGGCACCTTGAACTGAGATTTGGTCTCACGGTCAGCCATGAGCCCGCCTATGACGATTGTATCGCCTGACTTCATAATGACTTGTGTGTCCGCCTCACGAGTCGACAGGATGGGGTACTCTGTTAAAGGTATCGCCTCGATTGCCCCTCCAGCAGAAGATGTCTTTGCCGAGGCAGTCCCCGTCTGATCCGTTACGGCCGGGTGAATCAGCATACGTATGTGTCCCTCGCCGCAGACCTGCGGGACCACATTGAGCTGAATTCCGATGTTCTCGTAGTACTCCAGCGAGGTCGACGTTGTCGAGTCCTGACCGCTGGTCTGGGACTGGATGATCGGGAATTTCGTGCCAACTATGATGGATGCCTCCTGGTTGTTAACTGTAAGTATGCTGGGCACCGACAATGTCTTTGCTTTTGCCTTCTCTTCCAGTGCATGCAACAGAATCTCAAACTCAGATCCAGTCAGCTTTTCAAATGCAAGCGACAGCCCAGTGTTGAAAGGATTGGCTCCGCTTACATTCGCTCCTTTGGGCTTGAATGCAAAAGGTGTGGCAGCACCGCTGGCGTTCTGTACGCCCATGCCGTAGATTTCATCACCCTTGGCCCGGAGATCTGTCTGGAGCGCTCCCGAAGCTCCTCCTACGCCTGTCCCGAACTCGACTCCCAGGTCCAGAAGGGCGCCAACGCTTACTTCGACAAATCTTGCCTCTATGAGTATCTGTGGAGGCAGGGTGTCCAGTTGAGCGATCATGTTCCTGATTTTTTCCAGTGACTTATCTATGTCCGTGACGACCAGTATTTTGCTGAACTCGACCCGCTCTTGCTCTCTCCCTCCTCTTTTTCTCTTGTCAGCATTGGACGCGCCGCTTTGGCTTCCGCTTCTACCGCCTCCACTGCTGCCGCCTGAACTAAAGTCCCAGCCAAGCTCTGCCTGTGTTCCCAGAATCGATATTTTACCAATAGGCGACAGGCATGCCTCTATAATCGGTTTTATATCGGACACATCCAGGAATTTCAGGGTGTAAACCTCTGTCTTCAAGCCTTCCAATGACGGTCCGTTTTTCTTCGGCATGATCATTACAGTACTACCTGTCTGCTGATACGAGTAACCATACGGCTCAAGAATCACATCCAGCGCTTCAGGCCAGGGTATGTTTTTCAGCCTTGCGGTCACCAGTCCCTTGACCTCGGGCGCGACAACGATGCTCTGCCCGGATTGCTGTGAGAAGGCGTTTAAGACCTGAACCATTTCGACGGCATCGACATTAATGGTTACTGTCGCGACTGCTGGCGAAGCCGCAGTGCCATTTGCCTTCATTTCTTGTGCGATGCTTGTAGACACATCGCCAGCCATAACTATTGCTATACTGACGATCAGCACCCATACGAAACCAATCTGCCTCACTGACTTTGTCCTGTTCTTCATGTGTTCCTCCTATCCTTTCCGTTCCAGTAACCTGTCTATTTCCTTCAGTCTCGGTGACATTCTCCGCGCAATGTCCTTCTCTATGAGATTCTTCTTGTAAAGCATCGCCAGGCAGTCGTTCAAAGTGCACATTCCTTTTGCTGAGCTTGTCTGTATGACGGAATAGATCTGCTCGATGGCCATTTCCCTGATAAGATTGCTTATCGCGTCGTTCACTTGCATGACCTCGTAGGCCAGTACCCGTTTGGTTCGATCTTTAGATGTGATGAGCCGTTGGGAGATGACTCCCTTAAGGACCATTGAGAGCTGTACATAGATCTGTTTCTGCTGATCAGAAGAGAACGAGTCGACGATTCTGTTTATAGAGTGTGTTGCGTCCTGGGTGTGCAGTGTTGCCAGTATGAGATGCCCGGTTTCTGCAAGAGTCAGGGCCAGCTGCATTGTCTCCAGGTCGCGCATTTCGCCGATCATGATCACATCAGGTGACTGGCGGAATACGCTTCTGAGTGCAGCGGCAAAGTCGGGCGTGTCTCCTCCGATCTCCCTCTGGTCGACGACGCTGAAGCAATGCGTGTGGACATACTCAATGGGGTCTTCAATGCAGATGACATGCATGTGTTTGGTTGTGTTGATCTGATTTATCATCGCTGCCAGGGTGGTGGACTTGCCGCTTCCGGCTGGACCTGTGATGAGAATCAGCCCGTGCGGCTCGTTGGCAAAGTCGTGAACTATATCAGGAAGGCCAAGTGCCTCAAAGTCTGGTATCTCGCTGGGAATCCGTCTGATGGCTATTGCCAGAGAGTCGCGCTGATAGTACATGCTGACCCTGAACCTGGCCACGTCCTGACAGCCATATGAGATTTCCAGCGAGCGCTTAGTTCTTAGCATCTCTTTCTGTTCGGGGCTTATGAGGCTATGGCCCATTTTCAACGATATGTCAGGTGTAATTGTTTGGTCGTTGGCCGCAATCAGTATGCCGTTGACACGCATCTGCGGCCTGGCTCCAGCGCTGATTATCAGGTCGGAGGCCCCTTCGTTGTTAACCATGTCGAGTAATGTTTGAATATCCATTTTATCCTCTCCCCATTTCATGATGTTCTCCTGTTTTTTTGCCGGGTTGCATAAATGAATTTCTGTAGAGACTTGAGATGTTGGTAAAGAAGCTGGTAACAGAAAATATTCTGATGCGTGGTGGGTTGTGAGCAAGAAGCAGACGCAGTTTCGAAGACGGTATCAATTCATTCCGTGCAGACACATGATTCATTTGTGAGTCGCTGTTGTAGATTCTTGGCGATATGCTTGTCATGTTCATCTGCGCTTCCTCCTTTGCGTGAGAAGTGTTCCAAGTTTCTGGTGGTGATTGTTTCACAGGTACAAAAAAAGCGCTATAGGCCTATGGCTGATTGTCGCCTTCACAAATGCTGATGCATTTCGAGTAGTAAATATCGGCAAAAGTGCACTGAACGACCTGAATAATCAGACAGAAAAGACGGAATGTTCAAGATGTAAAGGCGGGCTGCAGCCTGCAATGAGATGAATTCTCTTTGCTTGGTGTGCTTTGCGGATTTGTACGGGAGGTGTCTGTTCTTTGTCTGCGCTTACAACTCAAATGTTTTCGGGAGCAGATCGCCAAGTCTGAATGACTCGTATTTGCCTGAAGGATGAACAACTAGAATAATAAAATCCTTATTGCAGAATTCTGCTATGACCTGTCTGCAGGCGCCACAAGGGTAGGGCATCGCTTTTTTGCCTGATGCTGCTATGGCGAGGGCGCTGAACTTGCGTTTGCCTTCTGAAACTGCCTTGAGGAGCGCAGTTCGCTCTGCGCAGACGCTCAGTCCGTAAGACGCATTTTCAACATTACAGCCGGAATAGATGCTCCCGTCTTGACATAAGAGCGCGGCGCCTACCTTGAAATTGGAATAGGGGGCATGTGCCTGCTTCATGGCGTTTTTTGCAGCGGACATGAGCTTTTTGCTGTCGATAATGTTGGTTTTATTTTTCATAGTTTTCGTCGATACGTCGTTTGCTTCTTAAAATCAACGGCTCACCCGGAGGGTTCGCCCTACCTGTCAAGTTAAGGCGTTTTGTTCATTCTGTCAAAATCTCTAGGTCTTTTCCCCCGGCGCATGACACATGCGCCGCTACATACAGAAAAACTTTCCTTACTGTAGCTGAGCTTGTGTCAAGCTCAGGTCATTTGCGCCGGCGCATGACACCAGCCTTCGTCCAAGCACTTCGGTCCGGCAAGCATGCGCCGCTACATCACGATTTCTTCCCTTATCAGCTTTAATTTTCTGACCGGGTTTACCGAGATAATAACCGCCTGCTCCAGCAAGGCCAATGATTCCTTTAATCTTTTCTCCGAATTTGCATGCACAAACATCAGCGGTTTGCCCTGCGCAATCTTTTCTCCGACCTTTACTATTCCGGAAACGCCGACTGCGTGGTCTATTTTGTCAGTTACCGCCTGTCTGCCCGCCCCGAGAACGAGACAGGCCCGCCCGATCAGCTCAGCGCTGACTTCCGTCGCATAGCCGGTTCTTTTCGCTTTTAGCGGTTTTATAATCGCTGCATTGGGGAGAAGGGCGGGGTTGTCTATATGCTTTACTGATCCGCCGTGCAGTTGGACCATTTTTTTGAAATTTGCAAATGCTTTGCCCGATTTTATTCTGTCCTCCTGCATTCTGATTGCAGATTTGGTGTCTTTTGCCACGCCAGCCATAACAAGCATTCTGGCCGTCAGCTCGTGAGTTATCAGCATGAGATCGGCGGGCCCGTTTCCTCTGAGGCATTCTATGCACTCTTTTATTTCCAGGGAGTTGCCTGCTGTTCTGCCCAGCGGCTGGTTCATGTCGGTCAGCAATGCTGACATCTTCTTCTTCATTCTTTTACCGATTCCCACCATTGTGTGGGCAAGCTCCCTTGCGCTTTTTAAGTCCTTCATGAAAGCGCCGGATCCGAATTTCACGTCCAGTACAAGTCCATCAGCACCTTCGGCAAGCTTCTTGGACATTATGCTGGCGCTGATCAGCGGTATGGATGGGACCGTGCCTGTGACATCGCGCAGTGCGTACAGCTTCTTGTCGGCAGGTGCAAGATCGGCCGTCTGCCCGATCATCGAACAGCCGCATTTCTTCAGCACACGCTTGAATTCGGCCGCAGATAGGCCGGTCCTGTATCCAGGAATTGATTCCAGTTTGTCCAGGGTCCCGCCGGTGATGCCTAGTCCGCGGCCTGATATCATCGGGACAGGCACACCACAGCTGGCCGCAAGCGGTGCCAGTATGATCGAGACTTTGTCGCCGATCCCGCCGGTTGAATGCTTGTCCGCCTTGAATCCCTTTATAGAGGAAAGATCCATGACTTTGCCGGAATTCATCATCGCATTTGTAAGATCAGAAAGTTCAGTCGGTGTCATACCCTGGAAATAAATCGCCATTGCCAGAGCCGACATCTGGTAATCGGGTATTTTCCCGGAGGTAAAGCCGGAGATGAAGAATTCTATATCGTCACGTGTGAGCGGACGGCCGTCCCGTTTCTTTTCAATTATCCACTGAGGAACCATGACGAAAGGATAGATAGGCGTTAGATGGATGTCAATATATAGGTATTAGCGGTTTTTCAGGCGGTGTACGACGGATTTGTTGGGTGCTGTTCATAGGCAATGTATATAATGCAATAATTATAAGAAAACCCGGCTCGGCAGAGACGCCTCGCCCTGCCAAATGCCGAAAAGGTAGGGCGAACCGTCCACGGTGATCCGTTCTTATGGGGATTGCACCTGATCGATCAGCCTCACTGTGAAAAATGGCAATTGCATTGCTCTATGTTTTATTGCTAGCATTTGCGCTACTTTGATTCGAAAAATTAGCAGGAGGTATAGTATGGTCGCGCTTAGTATTGAAGAGATAATGAAGATTCTTCCTCATCGGTATCCGTTTCTTTTGGTCGATAAGATCCTGGAGTGCGATGACGAGAAACGCATAGTAGGAATCAAGAATGTTTCCATGAACGAGCCGCAGTTTCAGGGCCATTTTCCAGGTATGCCTGTGATGCCAGGTGTGCTTCAGCTTGAGGCAATGGCCCAGACAGCCGGTGTACTGCTTAACCGTGTGGGACAGAAGACCGGCCTTATCAAGCCGGGCGCAATCCCCTTCTTCATGTCGATCGACAAGGCTAAATTTCGGAAAGTAGTAGGACCTGGCGATCAAATGAGGATAGAGGTCGATATAACAAACCTCAAGACGCGTACGGCAAAATTCAATGCCAAGGTTTTTGTGGGCGATGCACTTGCTTCTGAAGCAGAAATGATGTGCATGATAACGGATGCGAAGGTCAATTGATATGGCGAAGGTGCATAAGACAGCAATTGTGGCGGACGGCGCTAAGATAGCCGATGATGTCGAGATCGGTCCTTATTCCATTATAAGCGCCAATGCCGAGATAGGATCAGGAACCGTTATAGGGCCGCATGTCGTTATTGACGGATACACAAAAATCGGCGCAGGATGCCGGATCTTCCAGTTTGCCTCGCTAGGCAGTCAGACTCAGGACTTGAAGTACAAGGGCGGAATCACCCGTATCGAGATCGGCGACAAGACTACGATCCGGGAGTATGTAACTGTCAATTCCGGGACGAATGACGGTGAGACGACTTATGTGGGTTCTGGTTGCCTGTTGATGGCCAACAGCCATGTCGGGCATGGATGTAAGGTTGGCAATGGCGTGATAATGGCCAATTCCGTTGCATTGGCCGGGCATGTCATAGTGCAGGATTTTGCTATAATCGGCGGCCTTTCAGGTGTACATCAGTTTGTTACCGTCGGGAAGATGTGCATTATTGGCGGTCTTACAAAAGTAACTCAGGATACTCCTCCGTTCATGATGATCGATGGCAATCCGGCAGCAGTGCGCGGGATCAACAGCGTCGGAATGGGGAGACGAGGAATATCCGAACAGGGGCAGGCCGCGATAAAGGAATGCTTCAAGATTCTTTATATGAGGAAACTGACAACCACTCAGGCCGTGCAGGAGATAGCTGAAAAGTTTACAGGTGTTCCTGAAGTAGAACAGCTTCTTTCATTTATTAAGTCCTCTGAGCGCGGGATACTGAAGTAGTATGCTGAACAAGCTTAGATTTGAAATTGCAGCAAAATCAGCCGGTTTCATATCGGCCATGCTGATCTGTCTCTTCCTTGTCTGCCTGCCGGGTTTTGCCCAGCAGGAACAGCAGGCGTCGCAGGGGTCTGTCAACTTCAGCTTCGACCAAGTCGACATCAGAACGTTTGTAAAGCTTGTCGGGGATATGACCGGCAGGAAGTTCGTGGTCGCCGACAAGGTCACGGGGAAGATCACGGTCATATCACCTAAGGTTCAACAGAAGGATGTATACCAGCTGTTTGTGAATATCCTTGAATCCTGCGGATGCACGGTCGTGGATGATCAGGGCGTTTTTTCTATTGTCCCGATGCCTGAAAGAGCTTCGTCCTCAGCGCCTGTGATAGGGCCTAACGAGGTGACACCGCTTACCGGGCTGATCACAAAGGTCATTAAGTTGAACAACGTTTCAGCTTCCGAGATAAGGAAGGCTCTTGAGCCTCGCGTCAGCGGCGGCAAGACAGGCGGGGTCACCTCGGTGGACGAGACCAATCATATAATCATTACCGACACAGCAGAGAACGTGCGGCGTGCTGAAAAGATCATCGCCGAGATCGACAAGCCTGGCACGGCGCGTACAACAGAAGTCATTCGCCTGCAGTTTGCCAGTTCGGAGAACCTTGCCCTTGAGCTTAACTCAGCCATACAGCAGAAGGAGACCAAGCAGGATAAGCTTCTTAACCGGTTGCCTGCCGCAGAAGGCGCATCTTCCGGTGCGCTTAAGACGGCGATAGTTGTTCCGTCCCCTCATTCCAACAGCCTGATTCTTGTCGGTAATCAGACGCAGATAGAAGAGCTGAAGAATTTGATATCCAAAATGGATGTGGATACCCCGTCAGGGCGCGGAAATCTGAATGCCGTATTCCTGAAATATATTTCTGCAGAGGAGGCGGCAAAGAGCATCAACTCGCTTCTAGGTAAGCCTGATAAGCAGACCCAGGCATCGCAGAACCCTATGACTAACAGGAAAATATCTATCGAGGCCAATGCGGCGAACAACGCTTTATTGGTTGATGCTGCGCCAGGCGACTTTGAGGTCGTCAGAAGGCTGGTGGATCAGCTCGACCAGGTAGCTCAGCAAGTGCATATCGAAGTCATGATAATGGAGTACAATATAACGGATGACTTTAAGTTCGGGATAGAAGCTCTGGCACTTGATACACCAAGCCAATCCAAGGACGTCGTTGCTGTCGGTTCGCTTACTTACAACGATAAACAGACCATCCTCGATGGTGTGCAGAACGGTATTTTTCCGGGTGGACTGACGATAGGGGTTGCTAAGGGCACATATACGGACGCTGCAGGGAAAGTGCATGCCTCCGGTTTTCCCGGCGTGATCAATTTTGACGCGATGAAGAAGGACGGTAATTTCAGGGTGGTGTCGCAGACCGGTTTGGAAGCGCAGAACAATAAAGAGGCCAGCGTCAACATCGTCAACCAGATCCCGATCCTTAAGTCGACAATTCAGGGCGGCTCGGGGACTGCACGAGATGTGATACAGAACATCGAACGACTGGATGTAGGCATCAAGCTCAAGCTGACGCCGAGGATAATCCCCAACGGCGAGATTCAGGTACAGCTCAGCCCGAGTATTGAGGCCGTGATCGACCAGGGGCCCTCGGGCCAGTATACGCCGACCATAGCGAGGCGCGAGGTCACAACAACTGTAACGGTAAAAGACGGGAAGACGATAATCATAGCCGGTTTGACCCGCGAGGATAACACCGAAATGATAAAGAAGCTCCCGATACTTGGATACATACCTATTATCGGCCAGCTGTTCACATACAAGGCGAGGAATAATGAGAAGACTAACATGCTGATATTCGTGACGCCTAAATCCGTGACCGATCAGGCATCTGTTGATGCTTTAAGGAAGTCCTGGCAGGAGAAGACAGGGCTGACGAATACAGTTGATGCGGTCAAGAAGTGATTTTGTCTGTTAAGCTTGGCGTGGCCTGTGGCCGCAAACGAACGGCTCGGACGGAGGCCTCTCCCTGCCTGTCCGGAAAGGTAGGGCGAACCATCCTTGGTGAGCCGCCAAAGACGGCAGGTAGCTCTATAACTTGTTTATATCAGTGTTAATCTGTGGGGAAATCTTTTCTTGGGTTTTTGTGTATGACTTCAAATTCAGCTGAAATCGCAAAAAAGTACAGGCTTGAATACATATCCAGCGAGGATATGTTGAAGCTTGACCCGGCGCTTGTAGAGAAACTGCCTGTCGACTGGGCGCGCAGTAACGCTATACTGCCTGTCCGGATAAATGGAAACATTATCATTCTCACAGCCGATCCGGCTGACCTTTCGTCTGAGGAATATGTTGCGCTTCTGCTTGGCGTCGAAGCCAAAGTGGCAGTGGCCGATGAGCTGTTCATCCTCAAATGCATAGATAAATGCTACTTCCAGAAGGATGATGCCCCCGACAAATTTATAAGCGGTATGGCGCCGTCGGCGGCCGGTGTCATCGAGGGCATTGCTGATACGACAGATGACCTGCTTCTGTCCCAGCAGGGTTCGCCGGTGACACAATTGGTCAATCTCATTTTGCTTGAGGCTGTGAAAAAGGGGGCATCAGACATACATTTCGAATCTTTTGCCGACAAGCTGAGAGTACGCTACAGGATTGACGGTGTCCTGTTCGAGCAGTCTTCTCCGCCGAAGCATATGGAGAATGCTATAATGTCGCGTCTTAAAATCATGGCAAGAATGGACATCGCCGAAAAACGGCTTCCGCAGGATGGGATGTGCAAAGTACGCCTTGGCGAGCGGGAGATAGATATTAGAATATCGTCAGTCCCTGTGTCGGAAGGGGAACGTATAGTCCTTCGTTTGCTTAACAAGGAGACCGCGCTTAAGCCCATGTCTGACCTGGGGATGTCAGCTAATGTTTATGAGCGATTTATCAAGCAGATCAGGAACCCGCACGGCATGATAATCGTTTGCGGTCCGACCGGGTCTGGTAAGACAACCACTTTGTACGCGGCCATATCAAGTCTTGATTCTGTACGGCGCAATATCCTGACCATAGAGGATCCTGTTGAATACGAGATGTCGAATATCGGCCAGATTCAGGTTAAGCCGAAGATCGGCCTGACCTTCTCCAACGGGCTGAGGCACATTCTCAGGCAGGACCCTGATGTCGTGTTCGTCGGCGAGACGCGCGATCCTGAGACGGCGGAGATAGCGATCAGGGCGTCTCTCACCGGTCATCTGGTTTTCACCACACTGCATACCAATGACGCAGTCGGCGCCATGCCCAGGCTAATCGATATGGGCGTGGAGCCTTATCTGATTGCTTCCTGCCTGCGGGTGTCCCTGGCCCAGCGCCTGGTCCGCACTCTCTGCAGTGATTGCAAGAGGGCGGTTGAGTATAGATCTTCCGGAAGTCGTTTGTTCGAAAGCTATGAAAATATGCTTACCGGCCGGACTGTCTTCGAGCCGGTGGGCTGTCCCAGGTGCCTCGAAGGCTACAAGGGGCGCACAGGTGTTTATGAGCTCATAGAAACCAATGGTAAGATTCAGGAAGCAATCCGCAGTTCCGCCAACGAGGATGATATCAGGCGTCTTGCAGTCGAAAACGGGATGCAGCCTTTGATCCATGACGCCATCAGCAAAGTCAGTCAGGGTGTCACTTCTGTTTCGGAGATATTAAGTACCATTGTATGAAGACTTACGAATACAAGGGGTATGATCCTGCAGGGAAGGTCAGAAAAGGTTTAATAGAGGCTTCTAATCTGAAAGATGCCAGGGAGAAGGCCGCGGCAGGCGGTGTCCTTATCGAGATTATCACAGAAACCGGAGCGAAGGCTGTTTTTCCTGCGGAGAACCGCAGTGTAGTGTACCGCGAGCTGGCGGTCCTCCTGAAGGCTGGTATGCCACTGATGAAGGCGCTGGATTCGATGATCAATGTGCCGGAGGCAGGGCAGAGCCGTATTGTCCTTGCCGGTATAAGGGACCGGATACGTGAAGGCAAAAACCTTGCCGACTCTTTTAAGGATTCGAGCGATGAAGTCGGATTGTTCGAATATTCCGTTATCAGAGCTGCGGAAAAGACAGCCTCACTTGATGCCATGCTGGACCGGCTTGCCGATTTTCTGGAGGAAGAGTTAAAGCTGAAGAATCGTGTCAAGTCGGCTCTTATCTATCCATCCATCGTTGTTGGCATGGCGCTGGTGCTCACCGTTGTCATGTTTGGTGTAATGATGCCGCGCGTGTTGAGGTTCTTCGATGGCAGGGAGGACGACATACCTCTTCTGACCGCTATCATGATGAAAGTCGGGGCATATATTGTCTATATAATACCCGCGCTGATCGCTCTTGTCGTGTTTGCAGTCTGGTTTATCAAGTGGAAAAGCAGGACCAGCGAATCCTTTCTGCGTTCCTG
>CAMCYG010000073.1 GCA_945883775.1 Victivallis vadensis | reverse complement strand
TGGACGCGGAAGAAATTATTCCACATACTCTCATCCCACTTGGCGATCGGATCGACCTTATCAGGACAGGCGGTCAGCATGTTATAGCAGGCCAAACGGAACGCCTTTCGAGTCTGAGCATTTTCCATACTGCTTTCCCCGTCATAATACGAATAAACAGAGGAAAAGAATTTGGCCTTCTTCCCTCCCGATTCCGCCGTAAGCGTCACCCAGGAATAGTCGCCGCCAGGAAGAAGCCAGTTAACTTCGGCGCCCTTGGCCAAGGCTCCAGGTAAGTTGTCAAAACCCCAGGAATAACTGGTATCCTTCGGATTACTCTTTGTCCAAGCCTTGAAATTCATTCCAATCTGACCATTTTCTCCCGTAAACCAGAAGACGCTGTCGGCTGTCGATGTATAAAAGGCAACCGGCCCACCGTCGATTGATTGAATATCAAGGAGAGCGCATTCACCAGACTTCACGACCTCATCATCATCTATCAGCCGCGTTTCACACTGCGGAGTCCCGGGGTATTTTATATCCGAGGCGCGAAGACCACCCAGCTCCTCAACTGTGGTCTTGGGTGTACGCCAGGACAACATCATAGGGCCGGTAGCTCCTCCGGGTGCAGGGTTGTATCCGTACATCTCGACCCTATGCAGACCGGCAGATAAGTTGACATTGCCACCCGTCCCGCCTCGTTTTTTATTTTTCTCTTTCTTCTCCACCGGTTGCCCATCTATCACAATATCCATTTGTCCGGATCTAATCACCGGCGCCACCCATGTCGGGCCTGGCTCCTTGACATTTACATAAGCCAGCATATACATCGCAGATCCGCCCGAACGCCATTCCTGAAAAGCCATAGAAGTTGAGCCCCTATCCAATTTCGCCGGCGACCGACTCTGATTTAGAAATCGGACTTTTGAGCCCACAGCACCTAATTCGCCCAACTGATGTGCCGCTTCCCTGGCAGTGGTCCCATGCCGCTCGCAGATTATTGCGCTGGGCGTAATCCCGGAAGCAGGGGTCCAGAGATTCAACTGCTTCGCGCCTCTCACATAGATCGCCACGGAGTCACCCGAAGCTGGAGACTGAAAAACCACGCCTAACTCCGTATCCGGACAGTTCCACAAAACTGCGCTTCCCAGCCGATTCCCTGCTTTGTCAAAAACCACAGGTTCAGGATTCGGACCAGGCAGGCTTCCCCCATTAGGAATGGCAACAAAATACCCTGCACTCTGATGGCTGGGCTTAACCGTCAGATCCATCACAAACCTGATTGCCGCGTCCTTTACGGCCCAATCACTGGGCGCAGCTGCCACGGCCGGAGCAGGCGCCTTGACCGGCGCAGCAGAAAAGGCTGGTGTAGCAGATAAGACCGACCAAATAAAACCCAACACCGATATTCGAATAATCCCACTCGTAAACATAATCTTATTTTCCAGCATACAGCCCAACTCTGCAAAAGACATCACCTCTCTTTGCAGATCTGGCCTTACATTGTCTCGTTCAGCTTCTTATAATAATCCGACACCAATTCCCTGTATTTCTCCGGGGCCATGTCCTGAGCGGCCTCAACTACATCCGTCAAAGTCGAAGTGGAGCTTCGGCCATCTAGACTGGCTGCAGCGCCCTCGCCCAGTTCAGTCGTAGCCTTTTTAAGTTCACCAATAGCTCTACGTTTCAGCTCCTGAATCTGGCCAATCGGCGCCCCCTTGGAAATTGCATCTGCAGCCTGCCGTATGTGATGAGCTGCGTTTTTAAGAGCATCTGCTTTCAGTCCCTTCATAGAGGCCTGGGCATAAGAATCATCAGCCCGCTTCGCCATACCCTTCAGACTCTCCGCTCCTCCCGCACCGGCCTCCTTTGAAGTCATAAGGTCATTACCGCCGCTATCTCCCCAGCCATCGCCCTTGCCGGACCCAAGCTTGCCACCACCGGTCGCCTTTGTGTCAGCCTCACCATCTGCGGTGACCATTCCAGACTGGGTGGGATCCTTCGTCCGCCGCGCCTCGATATTCTTATCACCCTCTCCGATGGTACCCGATGACGCAGCTGTTTCACCGCTCGACATACCTTGACGACCGACGTTCGACCGGCCATCCTGTTCCTTGTGGTCAGGCTCCGTATTGCCGGATTTCCCCTTGGCCGCAAACGACGTCAGAGAACCTTCCATGACTTTGTCTCCCATTTCCATATCAGGTGTAGCTTGATTGATTGCGCCATCATCAGCCTTCTTCTTCTCCTCTTCGTCTTGCTTAATGAGATCACCAATGATGTCATTAGCCTCGGTCTGCAGCGGCACCAGCGCAACGCCCTCAGGCATCTCCGTCTTATCGAAAGACTCAGTTGTGATCTTTAACTTATCGGCCTCCCCGCCCAGCCTCATCTCAAAGTCGTCAATCAAGCCCTTGGCTTTTTCCATCGCATCCAACAGTTCCTCTCGTTTGGCATAAGCAAACTCATCAACAGGCCCGCCTTTGGAACCCTCGCCATCCTCTGACTTTTTAACCTCCTCGAAGGTGGTAAAGACATCTTCAACAAGATCGTTACCGGCATTCAGACTGGCAAATATCTCAAGATCTTTTGGAATCTGAAGCATCGCATCCTTGATGTTTTTCTTCATCTCGGTGGCCTCCTGCTCCATCATCTCTATCTTTTTGGTATCTTTATTTTTCGACTCAGCGACCTTATCCATTTCTGCCTGTAGTTTCTTCTCCAAAGTAGCGAGCTTATCCAGCTTTTCTTTGGCTATTTGAATGGCCTCGATCATTTCCTCGTTCTTCTCCTTTTCGGCCTTGGTCTGGACTTGTTCAAATTTCTGCCGCGTAGCCAGAAGTTTACCATAAGCATTCTTCTCATGCGGCATTGCTTCACGCGGCGCGTTCTTTTCAAGTTTCTCTGCCGCCAGCATCATGTCGTTCTTGATCTTATCCTGTTCACACGAAAAGGCCACTGACTCCAGAAAAGCGCTCTGGTCCTTATCCTCGCCTTTTCCTGCGGCAGCCTCGTTCCTGCAGGCATTGATGAACACTGTCACTTCGGAGCCCAGAGCATCCTGATCACCTGTTACCGATGCAGCCACAGCCACCCCCTGCGTAGAGCACTGAGTTGTGATCTTGATGATCTTGTCCTGCCGAAAGATGATCCCATCCAGTATCGCAAGCAGGGTGCCGTTCGAATTCTCACCCTTCACCTGTTTCGACGAATCATCGGCGAATGTCAGCTGCCGTAGAATTTTTTCTTCCATCGAAAGCGCACGAGCAACCTGCTTACCCTTTTCTGCTTCATCCCTTACGGTTGAGACCCCTCGCAAAGCAGGGATTACATCTGCTATTTCATTGATGTACAGTTTTTTGATCGGTACCAGCAGATTCCCAAGAGAACGGCCGCTTCCTTTTTCTATCAGCGTCTTGACAATAGCGCGTATGCTTTCCTGACATGTCGCAGTCTCTCCCCACTGCTCCGGCGTGCTCTCCTTCAGAGCGCCCTGCAACTGTTTGGTCTTCGCGATATTCGCGCGCTGAAGCTCAATCACGCGGTTCAGATCATCGGCACTTTTCTTTTCCTGTTCCTCGCGTTTTTTTGCCGCCACCGCTGGATCTTCCGAAGCAAACACTAATGACGGCGAGACGGTTACGTTGTTTGCTCTCTCGCTATTATCCTTAGCAACAACCCGCAGCGTCATTGTTCCGATGTCTGTTGCCTTCCGGATCTCACCTTTCCAGAGAGAAGAAAACTCTTTTCCCTTTAGATCCGACCCCTTGAAGGTTTTCAGCACTATCGGCTTAGCTGACTTACCACCCGCTTCAGGAATCTGTTCAATTGTTATTTGACCCAGTCCGAAATCATCCATCACAGAAAAATCAATGCTTGGTGCGCCACCGGGAAGAAGCACGACCAGCTTCTGGGGAAACTTGACCTTAAGCTCCGGAGGGCGATCCGGCAGAAGATTAAACCCAAGAGTGGTTTCCGCCCCATCTCCGCTGGTTCCCATTGCCTTAATTACAAATGATACGCCGTTAGTGACCTTAAGGCTGGCCACCCCTTCCATATCTCCGCTTTTCCGCTCCAATTCCACAAGTGCACCCACACCCGAAAGGGCAAGACTGCGCAATGGCGCATTGCATTGCACGGCAAGTTTGACATCTGATCCAGAAGGAATATCTATAGCCTTAGACTGCGCATCGTATTTTTTTGATGGCAAGTTCATGTAGGAAGGAGGGACCACGCTCAACGAAACACCTGCGAAAGCCAGAGGCGGGCGCAAAGTGATCATATTCCAATCCGGGGTATAAGCATCGCCGGCACGGAACCGGTATTTCTGAGCAGTGGTTACCTTGAAGAAAGTATTTGAAAATCCCTCCTGGCCGCGACCTTGAAGCGTTCCTAATTTATAAGTCTTCTCCACCCCGTCCGCCGGCCGGACATCCAACCAGACCTCATGACCTGACTTGCCCTCGACTACACAGGACACCGTGATGTTGCCACCCTGAAGAATAGATACATCGCCTGGCGACACGCTGAGAATATGAGTCAGGCTTACCGGCACCACGTTGGAAAAAGGATTAACAATACGCCACATGGCCACCGTCCATGCCTTGCCCAGAAACGGGTAGGGAACCGCCAGCAGAACAACCGCCACGGCAAGCGCTATCTGCGCTCTGTGCAGCATTTTCTTGTCCTTCATAGTCGTGAAATCCAGACCGCTCCAATAAGGGATCTCCATTTTGATATAAGCAGACATGAGCGCATCCTTTACGCTGGCGGCTGAGAAGAGCAGATAGTTGATCAAATGATTATCAAGCTGAGGGAAGGTCCGCTCGACACAAACGGCCACTGACTCAGGGGTATGGCGCTTGGAAAGGATCTTCATAATTCTCTGAATTATAACGCCGATCAAAACAAGGAGAAGAACCCAGGCCAGTATTCGCCCACCCCGCTGATAACGGGTAACGATATCCGTCAACGCCAAGCCTTCAAGCAAGACAAGAAACAGAGCCAAGCCGATAGTAAACCGGACTTCAGCGCCCCACCGGTTTAACATCTGCCCGATTCTCTTTAACTGTCCTATTAATGCTGAAGGTGCCATAAAAGGCTTCTTTCCTATTTACCTGCCTAAAGTCCTATTACTGCTTACTTAACTGCTTCTTTAATAACCTTTGCTTTTCCCGGCAATTTCTCCATCTTCGCGTTAGCAACATAGAAAGCACCCTTAGATCCGAATCCACCAGGTACATACATAAATAACGTCAGATACCGGACTTTCTTCAGGTGGCTATAAGCCTGCGCAGAGATCTCTTCCTGTGGAAAGGTAACTGTCATAGTTTTCCATCCTCCTTTACTGGAATTGACAGCTTCCCCTTTGTAGATACGCCGCAGATCCTGAAGCTTCGGCCTACCATCGTTAGGAGGCGGGACTCCGGGTCCAAGATTATAACCCAGGAACAGCAGCCGGACATTAACGTTATCTTCGACATAAAAATCGAATGTGCATTTGTAACGATCACCTGTTTCTTCATATTTCACGACCGGAGTCTCGACCTTTGATTCAAAGTTCCAGGGCACCACCATCTTAAGAACGTTCCTTTTTCCCTTGAATTCGGGCAGAAATGACGCGTTTTTGCCGTTGCCTATCTGTTTTGTGCTACCAGTCCAATCATAATCAACACCCCATCCATCAAACGGACCGTTGGTGGAGTTGAGCCCACCGTTATAAAGTAAGTTCGACTCCGCCATTACGGGCAGACAGGACATCGCAAGCACACCACACAAAATCGACAGCATCAGCCTTTTCATCCGATTCATTTCTCTCCTTCCTTAATTATTCCATTACGTCAGGTTTTTCAATTTTCTGATGATCCATTCGACAGAAATCAAGGCAATTAAACTACCAAGAATCGCCCAATGTTGCCACAAAGATTTGTACTCTGAAACTTCCTGCTCCAACTGCTTGGGTTTGAGTGCGCCCAGGGTCCGATCCAGTTCTGACGCCGACTCAAAGAACACCCCTCCACTGTTGGCGGTTACCGCCCTCATTACTTCGGACGCAGGTGGGCGCGGAATCGATTCTGGCGAAAACGATTTGACCGAGAAAGAAACACCTTCCGATTCAAGTCGTCGCCCACCGCTTTCAGAAGCCGCGGCTACAAAATACATCCCGGCTGAATCTCCCTTGTATTTCACGCTGAAAGCGGACACGGCCTTTCCAGCCACTATCTGATCCATCTGACTCGTCATTACAAAGGGGACTTTACGTTTATCCGGCAAGGTAATCTCGGCGTTGACAACCGTTCCAGCCGGCGGTTTATCCGCGCCAGACCAACGGGCAGTGATCTCGATCTCCTCGCCCATGAAACACTGTTCGCGGTCTACGAATACTTCCCACTCCTTCCCCTCCATTTT
Organism: Victivallis vadensis; assembly: GCA_945883775.1. Taxonomy (GTDB): domain Bacteria; phylum Verrucomicrobiota; class Kiritimatiellia; order UBA8416; family CAMCYG01; genus CAMCYG01. The sequence goes on along the minus strand of CAMCYG010000073.1, from coordinate 7,086 downwards.
CTCCGCTTTTGGCGACAGCCAGGAGAGCAATTGATACCAGAAACGTGGATATGGATTATTCTTCAGCGCGTCCGGACTCAACTGCCACTTCCACAGCGAATCCGAGAATATCGCCACCACCCTGCCCTGCCCGAAATTCTGAGTCAGAATCATCGGCTGCACCCCTCCCGGAGTCTTGGCCTCAACAAGCACTCGCGCTCCAGCAGTTGGAACCACACTTGGAAAAATAGACAGAACTGGAGGGACTTTAGTCCAGAATTCCATATCCCCGCTGAAAGCAGCATGCGAACGGCCCTGATCGGTCAAATTAACAGGATATTCGCCTTCCTGTGCCTTACTTTCATATTGCTTGGCGGGTAACACTGTTTTCAAGGGCGTTTTCACAAACCCATCCGCCGCCCAGCCTTTACTTCCGCCTAGCAGGATCAGGCTTCCGCCCGCCTCTACGAATTTTACCAGCGACCGTGCGCGAGCGTCGCCAAGCTCATCGCCGGTCAGATTGCCTATCACCACGATCTTAAACAGCGCAAGCTGGGATTCCTGCATATCGGGAGCGATGTCACCCCGCACACCAAACGTCATGAATTTTCCCTTAGGCCCTCTCAGGAAAATAGCCGGGCTGACCTGCTTACTCTCGCGCAAAACACGGGAGAGATACTTGGACTCCCACCTGGGCGTTCCTTCAACATACATCAGGCGATTCTTGGTATCCTGAGCCTGCACCACCACAGCTGACTCATTGTCGTTGGTCTGAGTCTCTTTCACCAGCGGGGGCAGAAACACGCGATAGGTACTACTGCCAACAGTCTGATGATCCAGCATGAAAACCACTTCCCTGGATCCGCCACCTGCCGCAATCTGGCTCTCGACTTGCTGTTGCAGAACTCCATCCTTGAACAGCTGGACGGAAAACGGCGCACCCTTGGTCCCCTGGCCTGAAAGCAGTGCCTTTAATTCAGACTGCCACCCGACAGTCACACGGCGCGGGGTACTGAGCGTCTCGACTCGGATGTCAGGCTCCTCATCCCAGATTGCATCTTTTTCCAGAGCCATCGAATAGATGGGGAACGGACGTTTCTCCAGCGACCATTCCGTACCTGCCTCACGCGTATCAAGTCCATCGCTCAACAGCAGACAACCGGTCACATCCAACCCGGCATACCGTCCCACTGTCTTTTTCAGCGCATCACGCAGCAAGGTGGACGTTCCATCCGGATTCAAGAGTTTAACATCTTCCTTCGTCAGCTTGGCACTGACCTCATCGGCAAAGTAGTAATAATCAATATCGCACTGCTCAGAAAGCGTTGCAGCCCAGGGCATCGACAGCGCCTCCTGGGCAACCTGCCACCGATTGACAGCGTCTTTCACGGGCGTCATCGTCATGCTTTTGCTCTTATCAAGAAGCACTAGAAACCGGGTTTTCTGCTGGAGTGTGTGAACAGTCCGCTCACCAGCCATGAACAAACACCAACCCAGCAGTAGCAGAAAAAGGACACGCAGGGCAACCAGAGGGATTTGGAGCCAATTCCTATTCACATAAAGCCAGTATCCGGCAACGCTGATCGCAATGGCCACAGAGACACCTGCCAGGATCGTCGGAGTCGAAACTGTATGCTCATAAATAATCATGCTTCATTGTCCTTCATTTTACCGGATGGAGCAATATTCAGAACATCCGTCAATTTGGAATTCTTACGCATGAGGAAATTGGAATAGAACGCCTCCACTATAGCCACCAATAAAGCCAACCAAAGCAAGGGCTCACCCAGCGTCCTGCCGATCCGGAAATCCGCCAGCTTTTTGATGAGGTCCTCCTTGCTATTGGCCACATGAAGCGATTTGAGCCCTAGAATAGCAGGAATATCCTCCTGCTTGACCGGGATGAGATCGGACTCTGCACGGAGCATATTGATGGCCAGCGCAGGCTTGTCTCCTGGTGTACCGGGTTGACCCAGCCGGTAAATTCCAGGCGACATAAGGCCTTCTGCATAAATCACGGTTACCCCCTCAACCAACGCACTTCGCATGGAGATCGGCTTGCCGTTCGGCCCCTTCAGCACGGATTCTCGTGTGGCCTCCGGCAGGTATTCTTCCAAGGATATACTGTCCGCGGCCCACAGATAGGGAGCACCGGCGCCCACCCCGGCGGCGTACTCAATAAGCTGATATGAAATTGGAAGGAAAAATGGAGACAACGGGAAATCACTCCAGGAACGATCAGCCGACACCGTGAACATCATCACCGCGCCGCGCCCGTTGAGCTGCCCTATGAGGAAAGGATTACCAGAACCGGTGGAAATAATGGTTTCAGCCTTATCCTTCAAAGTATCGCATTTCAACTGACGCTTGACAGTAATACTAGGCGACACACTGCCTTCCTTTAGACCCAGTGCCACCGGATGCAGAGGCTTATCCCAATTCAACAAACGCTTCCGTTCCGCCAGCGGCACGTCGATGATGGCCGAGGGAAGCGCAGGCAGACAGGACCACATCGCATAGTCTGTTATTGCGCCACTATCACCTGGGAAGAAGACTAACAATCCGCCGCCCGCAACATAACGCTCCAGAAGTTTGATATCCTGCCCCGACATCGCCATCGTATTACAAAGAAAAACGCAGGCATAGGATTGAAGAGATTCGCCGGACAGAGCGTCCGGAGTAATGATCTTAACATCAACGGGTGAGACTCCTCCTTCGCCAGCTTCCAGAGCGGCACGCATAAAAAATACACTGTCCGTCGCACCCACACATAACGCTGGCAGTTTTGCCCTGACGCGGATGAGGAAGTAAAACGCATTGTCCTCCGTCAAACTGTCCTCAGGTGTTTCGACTCGCACTGTGTGGACGCCTGGCGCCATGGGCGGAAGCGTGAACTTCAACTGATTATCCTTCCCGCCACCTAGCAAAATGGAGCGTTTGCCCAGTTCTTTATCATCCACAAAGATCGACACTGCGGTGTCCAGCGGAGGTCCTGAACGGAGCAAACGGACCGTCACCTGGCACGGAGTTTCAGCAGTTATAAGCCTTGGTTCCACGTCAACATTAACCGGAGCGGCATTCTCCGGCTCTGGCGCACCCAACAGTGTCACAAAACACGTGGTGTTGTCTTTTACTTTAGTGGGATCCCATAATTGCTCACTGCTGTTTGCTGATGCGGCAGGGGCGTTCGTGTTTGGCGCGGCAGAATCCGCTTTCCTGAAACGGCTCCAGGGTAACGCATGGTAGTCGGAAATAATATGGAGCTCCCTTTCGCCACGACTCACGTCCTGATTCATGGCACCCAGCGCCGCCAACGTCGCGGGACAAAGCTGGGACGAGCCCACCGGCAGAGGTAGCGCCCTAAGCCGGGTGGCAGTCTCTTCTTTCTTGTTTGTCAACTGCTCACAAATAGGAGTCACCTGATCGCCGGCCATATAAACACAAAACCTATCCTTTTCAGAAAGCCCCTCTATGATAGATGCGGCCAGATCCGTGGCCTGATTCCATACGACCTGCTTGCCCAGCTTGTAATCCATACTGTACGACCCATCGATTACGATGGCGACATCCCTGGCCGCGCGGCCCAGCAGGTTTCCAAAATCCTGAGTGCGGATCATCGGCATGGCAAAGGCCAGTGCAAGCAGGGCCATCAGCAGTGTTCTCAGAAGCCAAAGCAGAAAGTTCTCCATCTTTATACGGGTGGATGACCGCTTTTCGGCCAATTTCAAAAACCGGACCGTGCTAAAAGGCATGCGAACCGTACGGCTGGACTGAATCAAATGCAGGATCAGCGGGATAAGTACCGCCGCGCCAAATGCCAGAAATATAGGATTAAGGAAAGAAATCATAACAGCTTACTTCAATCTACGTCGTTCTTCCAAATACGCCCTTACATAAGTTTCTACTGATTGGTCAGTTCGCACCAGCCGGTAATCCACTTTCATACCTTCACAGGTGTGACGATAATGTTCCAGGAACACCCCGATCTCCTTCTGATAGTCTTTGGCTAGGGCCCGAGGATCCACGGTGACTTTTTCGCCAGTTTCCATATCTTCAAATTCAAAACCCTGCTTCAATGATAGATCTATCTCCACCGGGTCCAGGACATGGAGAACCACCACGTCATGAAGCTTTTTCCGGAAGTGGGCAAGAGCCAGAGTCACTTCCTTCTCGTTGTCCAGCAGATCCGAGATCAAAACAACCAGCGCACGCTTGTGGATCGAGGCGGCAATCTGATTAAGAGAATCCGCCATTTTAGTACTGGAGGACGGATTCACACCCTGCAGGCGCTTGAACATGTTATGAAGATGATTCAAAGAATTCCGTGGCTCGATCTCCATGGTGATCTTATCAGAGAACAGAAACATCCCTACCGAATCACGCGCTTTGACGACAACATAGCCGAGGGCGGCCGCCACACGGCAGGCAAAATCAAATTTGCGAAGCGCTGTACTGCCATACCCCATGGAGTTACTGCAGTCCAACAATATATATACCCTGAGATTGGTTTCATCTTCGTAGCGCTTGATATAATAGCGATCCGTTCGGCTCAGCACCTTCCAGTCGATATGCTTGGGATCATCACCTATTCCGTAAGCCTTATGATCCGCAAACTCCGAGCTGGCGCCTTTCAAAGGGCTTCGGTGCGCACCCGCGAGGTTTCCTTCCACCACATACCTGGACTGCAGAACAATCCGATTGAGCTTGTGCATTTCCGCTGAATTGAGGAAAGCTTTGATCCCTTCGGCCTGTGTTGCCTTTGGCGCTTTAGTCTCTGCTGTTACATTGGGATTTGTGTTCGCCATAAATTCAGCACTCACTCTTCATCTTCAGTGATCACGCTTTGTGTTGGAACAGTCGGTACGGAACCGGCCTCCGGCTCCTTACGTTTCTTGTAGATGTTTAATTTATTTCGCGCATCTTTGGCCGCCTTATCACGCTTGGCGAGCTCGGCCAGAAGGTACTTCGCAAACCCCTCTTTGCCGAGCTTTTTGATCATCGCTTCCTCGTCTTTAACAAGATCCTCATCACGCTTTGTGACATTCACCGGCTCCTTCCAGCCTGTAAAGGAATACACAATCGCTGATGAATCGATTTCTGAAAGCATTTCCTTACCCGCTTTAGGTGCCAGTATATCTTTAAAGCGCACTATCACCGGCCCCAGCACCATCTCTTTCTTAACAGGATCCGCACTCTTGATATACCCCACCACAGCAACAGCATCACCAACATCCGATGGCGGGTTTTCCAGAAGTATAGCCATAGAAAGCGACTTCTCAACCTTGAGTCGAATTGTCATTTCGGAGCTCGGCTCGCGGGTGACCAGCGATATGAACGGACAGCCACCGGCTTCACCATGTTCAATGGACTTGATGTACAAGTATCTGAAGAAGTGCTGTTTCCCCACTCCTTCAGCCAGCACCTCTTTACGTGCGGCCGGAGATTTAGCCTCCACTAATCGCAGTGCATATTCATTTCCACTAGGAATGGTTCCTTCCGCGAAACGGACCCCTCCCAGCAGGCATAACGCCATCATACCCAGTCTTGCTGCCAAGCAATTCATAGTCTGCCCCCATCCAATAATTATTGCGTCACCACATACATTAGAATGTTCTGGCCTAAGCGCTGAGAACTTGCATCGTCATATCCTTTGGCATACGGACTCTGCGACATCTCCCAACCGCCGGCCATACCAAAAGGACTGTAAATCACAGCAACGTGACCGCTAACCTCGACCCCCTCGAGTCGTGGAGGAATAACCGCCGAGCCCAGATCCTGCTGTAACATCGGAGTCACGCCCACTCTCGTCACATCATTTGGTGAGCGAAAGACCGCATTATTCTGGGGAATGGCTTTCAGGGGGGCACCTGGAAATATTGTGCCCATCAACTGGCGGAATGACAGATCAAACCCTTTTCGGCCACAGCAGGCCTCTGCCAGAAGGAAGCCGCCGTTTTCAAGATACTTCTTGAGTTGTTCAGCCTCTCCCTTTCGCAAAGTGAAATACTCGTGCCCGGTTAGATAGAGCAGAGGAGCATTGAAGACGGCAGGATCGGTAAGGCGGGTTTCCTTGATATTATACTTCACAGGCACTTCAGTCTTAAAGTTGAATGTCTGCAATACAACGGATAATCCGGCATGCCTGGTCTTCCAGATGCCATCATAAACCACCTGCACCAAAGCAACCTTGTCAGCTCCTGATTCCGGCTTGTCGACAAACTTAATGGCATTAGCCTGACTTTTTGCCCAGGCCCGCATGGCAGAAGAGTAGGAGAATATATTCACCCCTATCTTCTTCGCAGAGTCCGGCTCATATGCCTGGAACTGAGGCTCCACCTTGTCCTCCCAGCCCACAGCCATACACCATCTGGAAACAAGCGCCACCACCCGGCAATTGATCTCCACCGCGTCAAACCAGGGCTCATCCCCGAGAAATCCGGACTTCCTCACACCGGGACAATACTTGACGCGATCCAGATCATAGTAGGAATGAAATATCGGATGATCCGATGTCAACCGCTGAATAGGCTGTTCAGGAAAAATCGCGGCCAGTTCCTTGACCGTGGAACGATAAAACGGAGCTGAACCCAAACCGGTATTATAAATCAGCATACCGCCCGCCAGACAATACTCGCGCAACAGCTTTCGCTGTCCTTCAGTATAGGAATAATTGTAGTGGCCTGACCGGTACAATATAGGATTTTTGCCAGGGTCTGACTGAACTTCTTCCAGCGATGCGACCTGTGTCTTGTAGTTTACATTGATCATTTCCTTCATGCTTTTCATGAGGTTATTCACGTCATTGGGTGTGGCATTCCAAGTCACATCACTTCCGCCGCCCTTCTGACCAAATGCCGCTGATGTAAATAAAAGCAGCGAAACAATGCCGCAGGTAAAATAATTCATGAACAATTCCCCCTATTAATAAAACTCAAGCAGTCTTATACACCAAGCTGATTTTTGCAAACACAAGTTTCTGATTTTCTACCTGCGCTATTTACCGGAACTCCCTCCATCAATACGTTACCGCATACATAACAATGTTCTGTCCCAACCGTATAGCCTCCCTATCAGTATAGCCCAGAGCATAAGGATTCTGGGACAGTT
>CAMCYG010000072.1 GCA_945883775.1 Victivallis vadensis | reverse complement strand
TGATTTTACCGCCACCAAATATTTCTGCATCCGTTGTACGCAGGCGCTCGCCTACGAAATCGTTGCATCCTGAAATCTGACGGCACATGCTATGGATGTGCACTCCATCGCCGTAATCGAAGTCTATGCTGAAGAAATCATACTGATTGCCCGTCTTGCGTCGCATGCGGCCGCCGAAGCCTGCGGCTGATTTTGGAACGCGGCCTATAAACCAGTTTGCGATATCGATATTATGCACGTGCTGTTCACAGATGTGGTCACCTGACATCTCGACCCAGTTCAACCAGTTATTAGCCATGTAAGATGCATTTGTGTCAGTGGATCGCCGCTGATGGATCCAGGGCACACGGCCGTTCCAGTATATTGCTCCGCCAACTACTGGGCCAATCTTACCATCACGGATGGCCTTAAACTGACTGAGATATGAGCCCTGATGGCGCCGCTGAGTGCCGGCCACAATCGATAGCTTCTTGTTCGCGGCTTCGGCCGCTGCCGCGATGAACTGACGGACCCCAGCGCCGTCAACTGCTACGGGTTTCTCGGCAAAGACGTGCTTGCCGGCTTTAACGGCCGCCTCAAGATGGATGGGCCTGAAGGCCGGAGGTGTTGCCAGGATGACGATTTCGCAGTTACTCTCCATCACTTTCTGATAGGCAGTGCCGCCTGCGAATGCCATTTTATCTTCGCAGCCTAAGTTTTTCGCCGCGTTTTTTGCTTTCTCATCGAAGTAATCAGCAACTGCAACAATCTTTACTTCGTGTCCCAGTTGAACGGCCGCTTCGATTAAATTCTTGGCCGCACCGATCCCTCGTCCGCCACAGCCGACCAGGCCAACCTTGAATATTCTCGGAGCACCCTGCCCTACGATTATAGACGGAGCTGCGGCCAACACTGCAGTGAACACCGCAGAAGTTTTGATGAAATCGCGTCGATCTTGCATTATTTTTTTCCCCTTATTTCAGTTTTATACCACGTTAATAAAAACTCATGAATAATCAACTCAAGCTACAATCCACTGCTCTCGCAGAAGCTTTACCATATTAAGAATCAGCTGCTTCCGGTCGGAATCCTTCGGGAATCCGCCTTCGAGACTTACCGCACCGCGGTAACCTAGAAGTTTCAGGCCCTTGAAACCATCAGTATAGTTATCTGCGGATCCGTCTACGCCCGGTATCTGGCGACCTTTAAGTGATGCGATGTGTACATGCGAGAGCAATTTACCTGCACTTAGAAACGCGCCCATGAAACTGTTCTCTTCCTTGCTCATGTGCCAGAAATCGCCCATTACCGTGCAGCCAGGTCCAATGTCCCTTGCGATAGCGGCACCGTCGGCAACGAGTCGCAGAAACATGGTTTCGGATCTTTGCAACGGCTCAAGTACAATACTGGTGTTAAACTTGACTGCATGCTCTGCCAGTTCCCTGCCAGTATTCTTAACGAAATCATCGCGCAACTCGGGGAAGGCCATTCCAACGTTACGACGCGCCGGACAGACAATCAAGCCACAGGATTTCAGCATGCCCGCCTTCTCTAGTAGCGGTTTGCAGGAATCTACGGCAAGTCGACGCGTGGCCTGATCGGCGGATGCAAAATCGCCCTTGTAGCCCGCACACACAGCTGATACGAATAATTTACGGCCCTCTAATTCTTTGGCAAGCGCGTCGGCGTTATTGATCAGCCAGTCACCGCCGCCTGTTTCAACTGAGGCGAAGCCGTTTGCCTCCAGGAAGTCCAGTTTTTCTTTCATTTCTGCTCCAGGGATAGCTCCGTACTGGAGGCAGAGGTTCAATTCTGCTGGTTTTGCTGGTGGCACAAGTCTGGGCATGCCATTATTTTCTGTCGCTTGTTCCTGTGCCAAGGCGCCAGGCGTCTCGCAGACCGCAATTGTGCCAGCAATTATCGAAGTTTTAAGAAAATCGCGCCGAACCATAAGAAAGTCTCCTGCAAAACCAACACGAGACAACACCTTACGGCTTGCATCGTGTGGCGTTTTGTAAATTGATAAAAACTTAGGACCACAGTGGACAAGCCGTACACTGCAACCCACTCCCTTTGTTTGCTGTGTAATAACGTATAAACCCAGAACTAATGTTCTAATAATAGAACAGTTCTTGTTTTTTTCAACCCATACTAACAATATTTAGGATTTCGTTATAGTCGATTGCGGGACAGCATGTTACAAATGACTTTTCAGTTCAGCAAAACGGATATCGCTGTTACATTTGTACCTTCAACCTGAAAAGACGCTTTCTTCCAAAGCTTTGCGTCAGGCCTACCGTCAACGTCATTCGAAAAACCGTGAGGTTCTTTAGGGACTCCAAAGACATTACAGTCAAGCGTTCCGTTTGAATTGCTGTCCTGATATAACTTCACGGCATAAGTCCCCTGCGGTAGGACATCTGCCTGAATGCAGGCATTGCTGCCTTCGGGTACGGCAGAAAGCAGCAGGTATGGCTTTCTCTTTCCAGTGAACTCTTCCGGGGTCGAGCAGACTGCAGCCATCACCGCACCTGTTGCACTTAGTGCGATACCGCTGACGGATATTCTAAGACTTGGGCTGTTCTTCACTGGATCTGCTGCTGCCACCCACAAAGTCATGGCCGCCAGGATGCAAGGCAATGCAACAAAAACATTGGCTTTAAAGCTCTTCTTCATGCGCATCAACCTGATATCATTTCAGAGACAGCCCGCCTAAGCTCATCCATATTGACGCAAGTATCCTTGCAGGCGCCGTTCGGCAGACAGTTTGACACCGCGATCACCGGCTTCGGAAATACCGCAAGTATACCCATGGCAAGCTCCTTTACACAGGCTACTGCGATTATCCCTTTAATCGAAGGGTCTTTGGCAAACGCGGCCGCTTCCCGCCCCCCACGGCTTATCACACAGCGCAGTCCACTTTTGCGGCTAAGTTCGACCAACTCCTTGACATTACATCTGCCGCACAGCACACAGTCATTAATATCCTCTTCGACATTTAGCTTGCAGTCACTCCTATGAATACATCGCGGCGCAATCAGAAGCACACTTCCCGCAGGAAATCTGTGTTTTCTGAAGCGCATAACAAAATTGTTTACAGCTACAATAATTCTACTGAACATGATTCGACAGTAATAATTATGGCTTTTATCTTCAAGGTATTAATGATAAACACTCTTGATGTCTCTAAGAGACTCCATTGCTTATGAATAGTATACCTGTCAAAAAGATCATTATCGCATATCCGCACGGCTTCTGCGCCGGTGTGGTGCGGGCAGTGCAGACAGCCGAAAAAGCCCTTGAGCGTTACGGCAAACCTGTATATTGCCTCAACGAACTGGTTCACAACGAATTAGTCGTGCGAGACCTTAGAAGCAAAGGAATCAAATTTGTCAAACACATCAGCGAAATCCCTGAATCATCAGTTGTGATATTAAGCGCACATGGTGTCCCGCCATCTGTCAAGCAGATGGCGGCGGATCGGAAGCTTGTTGTTTTGGATGCGACTTGCCCGTTTGTAGAGAAAATACATAGCAAAGTTAAACAATTCTCAGCTAAGGGCTACAATATATTCGTCATAGGCCACCACTCCCATGCAGAGATCGTGGGCATCACCGGCGAGGCGCCGGCGAACATCAAAGTCCTATGTTCAGTCGAAGAAGCGAAGACTATCCAGCCCATCACTAACAACCGTCTCTCAACAGTGGTCACCCAGACAACCCTGAGCGTTACAGAAGCAAATAAAATAATCAGCATCCTAAAAAAGCGTTTCCCTTACATAACCACTCAGAACACAAAGGATATATGTTACGCCACGGAGAATCGCCAGAAGGCAGTTCAGCTTCTATGCGGTAAATCTGACCTTATTATCATCCTGGGCTCAAAGAAAAGCTCCAACACCAGACGACTCCAGGAAATAGCTGAAGACAACACTAGCGCTCCAGTGGTGATGGTATCGAGCATGAACGACCTGAAGAAACTCGACCTGACGGGAAAGACTTCGATCGGCCTGACAGCAGGAGCGTCAACGCCTGAAACGTTTGTAGAGGAAATCCTGGATGCTCTAGGACAGTCAGGTTTCACACGCAGAGAGAAACTTGAGGCGGCAAAGGAAAAAGTCAGCCTTAAATTACCGCCAAATCTCTGACTTAACACCGCCGGATAATTTATACTATGCCATCGCGCTTCATGATCAGTTTGGCAGAAATCCGTCCTGATTCATATATCGTCGGCAGACCACTGCCCGGATGAGTGCCGCCTCCGACCAGATAGCAATTATCGAACTCCTCGAACTCATTATGCGGCCGCCAGAGCAGCATCTGTGAGATGTTGTGCGCAAGATTGAACGTCGCCGCGTTGAAGACACAATGCTCGGTCGACCAATCGTCAGGCGTTATAATCCGCTCTTCTTCGATGAGGTCGGCGATTCCTTTGTATCCGCCTTTCGTCTCCATCATCCTGAGAATCTTATCGCGAAAACCCTTCTTCTCTTTCGCCCAGTCTATCCCGCCTTCATTGTTAGGCACCGGCACCAGCACATAAACAGCCGACTTCCCATCAGGCGCAAGGGTTTTGTCGGTCACTGATGCATTCTGCACATAGAATGAAGGATCGTCCGACAGGACATTCCGCTCGGTTATATCATCCACGTTCTTTTTGTAATCATCGGCAAAGATTATGCTATGGTGCGGCATTTCCTCATATACCTTCTTAACGCCAAGATAGAGCATGAACGTCGAGCAGGAATATTTCATCCGGTCCAGCGCACGATCACTGTATTTCGGCCTGTCAGCTTCATCCACCAGGCTCTTCATTGCATGCGCAAAGTCGGCATTAATGACCACATAGTCGGCAGACTCCCTGGTTCCATCCGCAAACTCCACGCCTTTGGCCTGATTGTTCTCAACAATTATCCTTTTTACAGGTGCAGATGTGACCACCCTGCCGCCGTTCTCCTCGAATACTTTGCGCATCGCATCAGAAAGCCTGCAAAGGCCGCCTTCCACATGATATATCCCGGCTCCATGCTCAATGTAAGATATTATACTGAATGTGCCAGGTGCCTTCCAAGGCGACATGCCGATGTATTTCGCCTGAAATGTAAAGGCTATCCTGACATCAGGGTCATCGTAGTATCTTGATAGAACATCATAAAGACTCACATGTGCATCAAGTTTAGGAATCGAAAGTAGAAACTGTGGCTTCAGCAGATCGAGGAAACTTCCATAAGGGATGGAAAGGCACGGTATCAGTTTGTCGTATTTCTCTTTCTCATTCTCCATGTAGCGCATATAACCGGCAGAGCTTCCTTTTGAGAATTTTTCTAGAGCGGCCTGAGCCTTGGCTGAATCACGCGAAATCCTCAATTCTTTCCCATCCTTGAACCTCAAACGGTAAAGGGGATCAAGGTCGAACAAGCGCACATAGTCGGTAAGCTTTTTACCGGTAAACTCGAAGATCCCTTCCAGGATATCTTTCATCATCAGAAAAGTCGGCCCGATATCGAACTTATAATCCCCGAGCTTAAATCCGCCATTGCGGCCTCCGATATACTTATTCTTTTCGTAAATGGTGACATTGTAACCTTTGCTGGCTAGCATCATTCCTGCGGCAAGTCCGCCCGGACCTGCCCCTACAATAATTATCTTTTTAGCGCTCATGTCATACCTCCATATTACATTTCAGAAAAACCATAATGGTACTATTCCGTGACTACCAGGCAGAATCCGTTTCTCATTGCTGAAATGTTACAGAACGAGCACGGAAAGGCAAGCTTGCGGTATAAGGACAATCTTGGGAGCCCCCCCCCAAGATGTATAGAATAATCCTAGACTAACAATTTCTTAAATGTAGCACCCATCTATGATGGGCCTATTGTTAATAGCGGCGCTCATAGAGCGCGGCTACATCCTGCGATCCGACATGGATCGACGATGCATGGATCGACGACCACAATGTAGTCCCGGTGTCTCACCGGGGTAAATTCAGTCCCGGTGCTTGTCGGGCAAAGAGTCCGGTGTGGACACCGGAACCACATCCAGATTTTGCACATAATGTGTTTATCTGTCAAAAATCTGATACGAGATTCAAGATTCGCACGGTTAGCAGTACGGCTTTTTACAAACAAGAAATGGACTCTTTACAATTTGCGCAATAAATCGAGCATTCGACGATCGAGTTTGTGGCCCTGATAATCCTCATACTTTACATCCGCGCGTGCGCTATCGAGGATCCCAAAGGAACCACGGAAATTCCACAACGCCCAGCCAAAACCTGCAGTCTTGAAGTTTTCCAGACAATCCCGCATCCAGGCCAGCGTGACTTCGTGCGGAGTTTTGTTATATACGCCGAATTCGCCAACATGCACACCGACGCCCTTTGCCTGTAGGTCCAGCCACGGTTTGATTCGTTGCGCCCAAAGTATTTCTTTACTGCTGGAATAGCGCCCAGTTGCCGACTTTACACCTTTGGAGGAAACATTATACACACCCTGCTTTTCACCCCATTCTTGACTGGCCACCTTTATAACAGTGTCACCGAGCCGGATAGAGGAAAAGGTCAACCAGTCGCCCTGCTCCACAGAAAAACGGATTTCGCGTGTACCAGCAGGAACGGTCATAGTGTAATCGCGATCGTATTCGCCATTGTAACTTCCCCACTGATTAGCGGTTGACCTCTTCCACTCTCCATCACCTGGACCGGGTTTCAGGAGATGCTTAAAAACTTCCACCCCATTCGCCTGTACAACAAGTCCAGCAGAACTGGAAACGCGATCCACCCTGAAGACCAACTTCAGCGCCTGAGGGCACTGGACTTGCAGTATCAAGGGGCTCTTGAATTCCGCTTTATCCGTGCCGTACAAATAGCCGTTGATTCCCTTACTGAGCGGCCAGACCGGCGTTGAATATTTGTCCGAACCTGGAACCCATGACGCCTTGAAGTGGGTCACCTCCATCGGGTCGTAGCAGTGCATACTTTGCGCTATGCCGGCTGAAATCAGTTCCGACACTGGTTCCCTGCCCCAGGAAAGACCGTCGGCGATGATCAGCCTTTTTGCATCAGCCGCCTTGATCGCCTCAATAGCCGGCTTAAGTGCCGCCGCACATTTTAAACCGGTAATTTGTGGCGGCTCATTAATAAGATCGAAGCTGACCTCACGGTTTGACAGCCCTGCATACCGTTTTGCAAAAAAGCCCCAGTGTCTGGCAAACTGTTTCTGGATTGCCTGATCACTCCATAAATCGCTTACTTCCTTTGGATTGTCATTAACACAATAGCCAGGACCGCGATGAAAATTGAGGCTGACATGTATACCGAATTTCTTTCCCCAAGCCACAGCCTGATCAATTTCTCTTAACACCGACTCGTTGAATTTAGCTTCCGGCGTTTTGGCCCAGCACCGGTAATCCAGCGGCAGCCTTGCAAAGTTGAACCCCCATTTAGACATCCAGGCAAAGTCCTGCTCGACAAAGGGCTTATTCCCATCAAGCGTAAACTTTTCCAGCAGATTAAATCCGCGCCACCGCGGCAGTCTGCCGGCGGTTATCTCCGGAAGCTTCTCGACCGCATACGTCGCAACCCCGTTGCCGAGCCCGGCCGTAAGAGTTGCCGCCGTACCGATATTAAGAAATGTTCGCCTATTCATAATAAGACACATCTTCTATCATCAGCGCAATGATGACGGCTTTATTATGAAAACTATACAAAGGCCGTACAGGGTTAAGCAAGATTAAGATCAAGGTTAGTCCGATGGGCGCATTGCAGCTCTGCCGGGAACCCCTGCCGGCTTGACCGGCAGGTGAACAAGACTGTTGGCAAATCAACCCCGAAGGTTGATATGCTTTGGGCAACAGTCTTGTTCACCTGCGACACTAGGTCGCAGGGGTCAAACCCCCAGTCCGATAATCTTTATTTTTTCTTGTGGAACTATTCAGAAATGGTACTTTTCACCGCATGAAGGAAGCGAAAAAACTCAAAATCGCAGTTTTAGGATCCGGCAAGGGCAGTAACTGCCAATCCATCATCGATGCCATCTCCGCCGGCACGCTTAATGCGCAAATAGTCTGCGTCATCTCAGATGTCAGCGACGCGTATATCCTCGAGCGGGCTAGAAACAACGGGATACCTGCCATACATATCAGCGCTGAACCGTTCATCACCAAGCTTGACGGCGAAGCTGAACTTAAATACATCGAAACTTTGCAGAAATTCGGCACTGAGGTCGTTGTTCTGGCAGGTTTTATGAGAATCATCAAAAAAACGCTTCTTGATGCTTTTCCCAGCAGGATCCTGAACATACATCCTTCCCTTTTGCCTGCTTTCCCTGGAATGGAGAGCTGGAAACAGGCCCTTCTTTATGGAACCAAAGTCGCAGGATGTACGGTCCATTTCGTTGACTCAGGCACAGACACCGGACCCATAATCATCCAAAAGGTAGTTCCGGTACTGGATAAAGACACACCAGAAACGCTACATGCCAGGATCCAGGAACAGGAGCACAAGGCATACCCTGAAGCCATTCACCTTATCGCCGGGGGCCGCATTCAAGTAGTCGGCAGAAAAGCGGTAATTTCATAAGAAATTCTGCTCTTTACATATCTGACGACTGCCCGTATTTTATTAACCGAGGAGTAATAATGAACAATAAAGGCAACAAACTTATTTTGGCACTGCCCAAAGGCAGTCTTCAGGAGTCGACGTTTAAGATAATGAAACTGGCCGGCTTCAATGTCACAGTGGGATCCAGATCCTACACACCAACAATAGATGACCCTGAGATCGAGATCAGACTTATCCGCGCACAGGAGATCAGCCGCTATGTGGAGCGTGGATTTCTTGATGCAGGTCTCACTGGCTACGACTGGATAGTCGAGAACGACTCTGACGTGCATCAGGTTTGCGAGCTGGTCTATGCCAAGCAGGGCATGAATCCGGTCAAGTGGGTCGTGGCCGTGCCTGAGGCTTCGCCCATCAAGACGGCAAAAGATCTTGCAGGAAGAAGGATTGCCACGGAGGCGGTAGGCCTTACAAACAAGTATCTGAATGATCACAATGTAAAGGCTGAAGTCGAGTTCTCATGGGGCGCCACTGAAGTCAAAGCCCCTGAGCTGGTCGATGCCATCGTTGAGTTAACAGAGACAGGTTCATCGCTGCGCGCCAACAAACTGCGCATAGTCGACACCGTACTGATATCAACCACACGGTTCATAGCGAATAAGACAGCCTGGCGCAATGCCTGGAAGAAAGCCAAGATAGAGCAGTTATCAATGCTACTAAGGGGCGCTCTTGCCGCTGAGAACAAGGTACTGCTCAAGCTCAACTGCAAGATTAAAGACATCCCCAGGATCAGCAAGATACTGCCATCCCTGCATGCACCTACCATCAACCACCTTCAGGACAAGAAATGGGCGGCCATCGAAACTGTAGTGACAGAGTCTGTGGTCCGTGAAATAATACCCGAACTGAAGAAATCAGGTGCAGAAGGTATAATAGAACTGCCAATAAACAAAATAATTCCATGAAAAGGAGGTATATATGGGCTCGATAAAGAAAAAGCGCAGAAAGAAGATGTCGAAGCATAAGTATCGCAAGCGCACGAAGGCTCTTCGCCACAAGAACAAGTAATGTTTTCAAAACCCGGCCCCGCAAGGGGCCGGGTTTTTATTCCACGCAGATGAGACACGCCATCCACATATTTCTTGCAGGTACATTAAGTCTGGCCTGCGGATGCGCCATTTCCGGATCGTCTCATAAATCAGCAAAGAACCCGGCTGATGACATACGCTTCTCAGGGGCATTGGCTCATTACGCCATAGGCATTCTTAACGAATTCCATTACGGGCCTAAAAGCAAAGCCGCCATAGATGAATACATAAGCGCTGCAGCGCTCGATCCCGAAACGCACCATCTGTATTCCCGCGCAGCTGTGATCCACTTCCAGCGCAAAGAGACAGACAAGGCCATTGAGACATTCAAACTGTCATGCGAAAAGAACCCTGATAATCCAGAAGCGTGGCTCGACCTTGCCGGCATCTACGACACAGCAGGACGATACAGCGATGCGATCGACGCGGCATCAAAAGCACTTGCCCTTTCCCCTTCAGACACTGTTATTCCGATCCAGCTGGCTAAACTGCACATCCATAAAGGTGACGACAAGACAGCTCTCAAAGTTTTACACAGGGCAATGAAGATCGAGGGAAACCGGCCTATCCTGTTAAGATTCTGCCTGGTCCAGGGCAATATATATCTGGATCGCGGCGAGGCAAAAAGAGCCATCCCTTATTTTGATATGCTGATCCAGAAGACGACCGACAAGAAGGAACAGCTGTATAATCTTCTTGGCATTCTCTACGAAAGCCTCGGATACAGCAAGGAAGCAATAAACAATTTCAGAATGGCATTGAAATCCGACAACCCGCTTGCTGAATCATTTGTGATGCTGGCAGGCATACTTGCCGAAGAGGACATGCAGAATGCGCTAAAGACATTGCGCGAAGGCGGGGAACGCCTTCCAGGAGACCCCAACATCATTTCAGCACTTGGCGTGTTATATTGCATTGATAAGCAGAATGATGCGGCCATAAAGACATTCGAGAAGCTTCGCAACACATCTGAATCGTCCACAAATCTGTCAGTGAGCTTCTATTACTACTACGGCGCCGCCTGTGAGCAGTCCGGCCAGACCGAGAAGGCCGAAAAGATCTTCGAGGATGGCATAAAGAAATTTCCAGATAATCACGATATCATGAACTATCTGGCTTACCTGTGGGCAGAGAAAGGAACAAACCTCGACAAGGCCCTCGTGTACATTAACCGAGCCCTTACCCTGGACCCAGCTAATCCAGCCTACATGGACACATTGGGCTGGATCTATTATAAGCAGAAGAAATACAGCGAAGCGCTGGAGATTACACTGCGTGCTGGCGAGCTGATGCAGGATGACTCAACAATCAAGGAACATATAGGCGACATCAAGATGGCAATGGGGAACAGGGATAGCGCCCTTGAATATTGGAAGCAGGGTCTTCTGCTCAACCCGGCAAACAAGAATATTATCTCCAGACTGAAATCCGAGGGCATATCGATCACAGACCTACCGTTAAAAAAGATCACTCCCGCAAAAAAAGACAAAAAGCACAAGAATTGACAACCATAGTGACAAAAAACATCCACCAATTTGTATCCGGATTTGCCAATGGCGATGCCATCAGCAACGAAGCACTGGCCATACGCGCCATCTTGCGCTCTTGGGGATATGCATCAGAAATATACTGCGAGACTAATCGTATTCTGCCTGATCTGAGAAAAACAGCATTCGACATGTCTGTATGCGAGCGAGCGCTAAAACAGGAAGATGTCGTCATACTTCATCTGTCGATAGGATCTGCAACCAATGATGTATTTGCGAGACTGAAGTGCCGGAAAGCTATTATCTATCACAACATCACCCCCCATAAGGCATTCCTGCCAATTAACAGCCAGACGGCATCATGTCTTGAATTAGGAAGAAAACAGCTGGCACAACTGGCAGGCAGCGCAGAGGTCAATCTTGCAGACAGCCGCTACAATGCAGGCGAGATGACCGAGCTGGGCTACAAGGAAGTAAAGGTACTGCCGCTTGTAATAGATTTTTCTTTGTTGGACAGCAGGCAGGATAATGCAGTCATCCGCAAATACAATGACGGCGTGAAGAACATCATCTTTGTGGGGAGGATGGCACCCAACAAGAAAATAGAGGATTGCATCAAAGCCTTCTCGTATATTCAGAAGCATGTAAACAGCAACACCAGATTCATCCATATCGGGTCATACGCCGGCACAGAACGTTATTACAGATTTACGCAGGCATTTGCGAAAGAGATCGGAACAAAGAATGTTGAATTCGCAGGTTCAGTTCCCCAGGCCGCATTGAATGCTTACTACAAGATCGCCGACCTGTTTCTGTGCATGAGTGAGCATGAAGGATGCTGCATACCAATTCTCGAGGCGATGCATCACAGAGTGCCAGTGGCCGCTTTCGCGGCTGCAGCAGTTCCTGAGACAATGGACGGCGCAGGCATCCTGTTCCTTGAAAAAGATTATCCGGTTATTGCGGAAACGGCCGGTCGGGTTATTTCAGACAGCATACTCAAGGAGCGTCTGATAGCTGGGCAGGATAAACGAATGACACGGTATAAAAAAATCGACCTGGCTGAACAGCTGAAAGAACATCTGAAACCGTTGTTGGGAAATTAAGGATAGAGACAGCTATAAAGCAGCAAGACTCGCAATGAAAACACTTGGGGAATTAGAACTTATATCGGCACTAACCCGCTCGCTGAAGATGAAGACAGATGTTGTGGCAGGGCCTGGCGATGATTGTGCAGTTACGCGTGTCATGCCAGGCTGCAGGAACGATATTCTGCTTACTACAGACCCAATCAGCGAGAACATCCATTTCAAACCCGGAACGGAGCCGGCCCGCATAGGGAACAAGGTGGTCGGCAGAGTACTAAGCGATATAGCGGCAATGGGAGGAAAACCGCGCTGGATATTGATCAACTTAGCTGGCACCACTAGACAGACCAGCGCTTTCTTTGTGAAGCTTTATGAGGGAGCCAATTCCCTTGCAGCCCGGCATGGCGCCTCAATTGTCGGCGGTGATATCTCAGCTGCACCATCGTTCCAAATACACGCATTCGGCGTTGGAACCGTGCCTCATGGCAAGGCCGTTCTGAGATCCGGAGCTAAAAAAGGCGACCTTATATGCGTCACAGGCGCACTAGGAGCCAGCTCTCTGGGGAGGCATCTGGATTTCGAGCCGCGCGTCAGGGAAGGCATATTCCTCAGGGATTGGGCCACTTCGATGATCGACATAAGCGATGGCCTGGCTACCGATATCAGGCATATAATCAGAACCGGCGGCATAGATGCCATACTCCGTCCTGACCAGATACCTATCACTGAAGACGCCAGATGCATGAAAGGCAAACCGATCGACCATGCTCTTTCTGATGGGGAAGACTATGAACTTCTGTTTACATTAAGAGAATCTGACCTTGCCGAATTCGAACGCAAATGGAAACGCCGATTCAAATTGCCCTGCACTGTCATAGGCAGTATTGCAGGAGGGAAAGGCAGAATATTCCTGGACACAGCAGGAGCCAGGAAGATCTACGCAAATACAGGTTTTGAACACTTCAAGGCAGCTGGCAAATGAACAAAGAACAGAGATTCGTATCAAATTCCACTCAGGAAACATGGGACATAGCCCGTCAGCTTGTCGAATCTACTAAAGGGAAATTGATCATAGCGCTTCATGGCGAACTGGGCAGCGGCAAGACCTGTTTTGTTCAAGGTATGGCTGATGCACTTGGAATCAAGAAGGCAGTCACCAGCCCCACATTTACGCTGATCAATGAATACAAGACACAAAGGCCATTATGCCATATCGACCTTTACCGACTGCATGGAGCTGAAGACGCTTTCGGCATAGGCATCGAGGATTATATGGATAGCCTCGGCATCACCGCCATTGAATGGGCCGAAAGAATTGCCGACCTGCTTCCCGACGACACTGTCCACATCTACATGGAACAGGCAGACGGCGAAGATAAACGGATAATAACCGTAAAGCGGCCAGGTTAAG
>CAMCYG010000071.1 GCA_945883775.1 Victivallis vadensis | reverse complement strand
GCAACCGCTTCATCTTCCGAGCCTCCATCATTATTGCTCTTACACACGCAAACTGTAATGACATTATCATTGGGTGTAGATATCTCGCCATTACAATATTGCAGAGATTTTATAATCAGTTAGATTCACTTTCTCAAGAAATACGAAACCGCATATACAGTCAAGGACCCGACGATATATGCATTATCGACAAACCTCCTCCTACGTTCATCTTCCCGCGCTTTTGCAAGGTCAAGGATGGCGTTACGGATAAGGAACGTATAGAGGATATAATACAGAAACGGTATCACGTGTATGTATTTTGGATAATCGCCAATGTTCCGACCGAACAGCGACAATATCCAATCAATCTGGCTCCAGATGCCGAGTAGCCCAAGAGCGCCATTGATAAACATCCACTTGACCTCGTCACGCCCGAAGATCGCAAGGTAGAATACTAGGTAAATCGATACGGCGAAACCTCCGTGCAGATAAAGCATTAAGGCTGAAACATCCTTGCTGCCATATGCCATGAGGAAACCTGAACCTCCGAACATGAGCATGTGGAAAAGAAAGAAGGGATAGATTTTATGCCAGGGGACATTATCACCCTTGGCATAATTCTTGTTATCAATCGAAATGCCGCTGTGAATCCTCATTTTTTGTATAATTAATATCCATCAATCAACGATGAACTTATATCATTAACAACAGACTTAATGCGTAACAAGTTTGTAACATTACCTCTCACTTATCGCAGTCAGTCTTATATGCACCTTTTTCACAGGAATAAACAAAACTCTCGGTGATCATTTTCAGATTCTCCCACTCTTCTCTGATGCCAGTCGCCTCTTTGACATCGATCCTTCCATCATTGCCGAGACTTGCAGATACAGCCTCAATAAGATCAGAGAACTCTTTCAGCATCTTTCCTGTCACCCTGATCGGCTGAGCGGATCTTTTATCTACAGAGGGATTGTCAACATATATGCCGTTCGCCTTTTGACAGAGCCAGGCAACAAGGGCTTTATCACCCGTAAGCTCGTAGAGTAGCGCAACCCTGTCCAGCGGATTACTCGTGCCGCCAGATGCATCGTCCTGCTTCGGCTGGCACCACTTGTAAAGCATCGACGCAGACATGCCCATACCATCAGCAATGTATTTAACCCCGGCCGCACTTACAGCTTTATCAATAACTTCATATGACTCCATTGAAACGACCCCTTTCTAAACTTCAAATGAATAAACAGTATATCAGCAAGCCGCAGCATGACATTATAATTATCACCTATATTTATAACAGGCCTGTTTGCATTTGCTATTAGCGACTGATGCAAATACCATCTCAACCATTAACAACAAAAAAAAGGAGACAGGTTATGGAAGAGCAAACTGGTGCAGCGTTAGCTGGTGGTGTATTGGCAGGCGGTATGGTGTTTATGGCTGTATGGCTTGCCGTCATGGTACTCATGCTGGTGACGATGTGGAAGATCTTTACGAAAGCAGGCCAGCCCGGCTGGGCAAGTATTGTGCCGATATACAATGTAATCGTAATGCTGCAGATGGCGTGCAAACCCGTATGGTGGATAGTTCTGCTATTAATTCCCTTTGTCGACATTGTCATCGTGATAATGGTCATCGTAGCCATTGCAAAGAACTTCGGAAAAGGTCTTGGATTTGCAGTCGGGATGATTCTTCTCGGAATAGTCTTCTTTCCGATTCTCGCCTTTGGAGACGCAGAATACAAGCCGGTTAGTGCTTGAGCTTAACGACTCTTGTTAATGAAAATCCTTCCGGTCGCAGGGCCGGAAGGATTTTCTGCTTTTGCAGTATAGATTTGCCTGACCAGACTTTCGTCCAGTTTTACATTTCCGGTGCCTTGCTCGACAAACACGTCGCTGACTGTCCCGTCTTTAGCGATATTCACCTCAAGTATTATCTGCCACGACGGAAGGCCCAAAGCCTGATCCAGCTCCAACCCCGGCAATACCAGACCGGCATCCATTATTGCGTCCGACATCCTGATTGTCACAACTGAATCAGTTACAGCTTTATTGCGAAACACAGGCTTTAGCGATACTATGGGATGAAATTCTGTTGAGATATCCGCTTTTGACACGGCACTTTGCGTAAGCGTATCACCAATAACGTCCTTGCTCAAATATCGCGAGACCTTTGTTTCGGGCTCCTCTTGTGTCAGCACAAATTGATCTGACGGCTCGGGCGTACCTGCCCCGGCGATTGCTGCATTTACAAACATATCCGGCCTTCTCCAGGCCGGCAGAGTACTTCCAGATTTACTCACGAATGCATAGTATGTTTTTGAAACAGTCCTATCTGATCCTCTTGCCCTGACATTCTCCTGCGGCCAGAGACACCATAATCCGACCGAGCCGACCAACACTACGCATGCAGGCAGATAGCCAATCATCACCCTGAATATTCTACCAAATAAGGTTATCTTCCTTCGCTCCGGCATTAGCTTAAATTTCCTTTGTGGACATGCAAACCTTCTTAACGCCGACGCTTTCGGCTATACCATAGATGAGCATCATCGTGCCGTGTCCGACATTCCGGTCTGCATGAATAATCATGCCTGTGGGGGCGCGCTCGCGAACGACCTTTTGCAGCTCACTTTTAAGCACTTCCATATCAGCCTCGCTTTTCAGCATATACCGCGAATCGTTGAAGAATACCATCTCGTCACCCGAACCTGCGGCATGGTTCACCACCAAAACCAGACCGGAACGCATCCCACCGCTGAAATCGGCCTTGGGCAGGTCAACGACTACGCCCGGCTGGATCATCAACTTTGAATCCAGGAACAGAAACATGAACAGCAAAAGAAGCACATTGATCCAAGGAACCATGCTCACGAAGCCCTGATTAATCCTGCTTTTCGGAGCAAACCTTGTCCGAAGCCCGTTTACCGTCCTCTTCCTGTAATTACTAAATTCTACATTCATAATTCAACTCCACCAATAAATCAGATTACATAACAAACCACTTCCCCACAGCTGAACTCATATGAAGAAATATGTTCTTCATCTACCATCCTTGGCGGACTCATCATATCCGTATGTTAATCTGTGGGTAATTCTTCAGTTTTTGCCTCATCGCCCTACTTCACCTGGTTATCAGGAGCACTATCCGGCGAGAACGCCATCAATTCCGATACAGCTTTATCCATATCCAGCACCAGCCGGTCAATCTTGACCACAAGGAGATTGAACGCCGCATAGCACGGAATGCTCACAGTAAGGCCTGCAGCAGTTGACAACAATGCTGAGAGTAATCCATTCATGACATCGGCGGTCTGAACCAGCGGGACCTGGTTCTGCATGACTAAAACGCAATTGATCATTCCCAGCACCGTCCCAAGCAACCCCAGCATCGGCGCAATCTGGGCAACGGTGGCTATCACCGCCAGCCGCCGCTCCATTCTGGATATCTCTGCCATACTGGCATCATCCAGGGCCGAACGCAGAACCTCACGTGTCTCGGCGCGATTCAAGATGGCAGACTTGACCACATACGCCACCGGACCCGGCGTATCATCACAGATTGTCAGCGCCTCCTTGATATTGCCTCTCCTCAAAACATTGAATATGCCTTTCAGAAAATCCTCGGTCCTTATTCTGGCCCGATGAAGATGCAGGGCCCTCTCGACAAAAACTCCCATCGCCAAAAGGCCACAACCAACAATGACCCAGAATATCGGCATCCCTTTTAAAACTTCATAATACATCCCTATCCCTCCTGATTTCTGAATTCTGAATACTGGATTCCATCTTAAACTAGTAGAACATCCACCAATTCGCAGCTTTTATTCTGCTTATCCGTTCACTGGCCTCGCCAGCAGCAGGCACGTCAGCACTGATTACACGCTGAAGGATACTCACCACCTGCTTCATTTCCTTGCGGGCTTCTAATATATCTGCAGCACTGAACGCCGCACGCGTAAACCATGTCTTGGCCGCCTCAGTATGGCGCACACCCTTGTCCACCGCATCCAAGAACGATACTATTACCTTCGAATAGTAATATTCCAGGGCCTCTGTATCCTTGCTACACTTCTCATAACATCGGCCTATCTTGTAATTGGCCTGTATGACAAGTTCGGAAGTGGATTTGGGGTGATTTACGACAGACTGAAACGACTTGACACTCTCTTCATAGCGTTCTGGATCTTCGACTCCGAGGGTAAACTGACAGTCCCCTTTCCTCATCAGCGCCGATGGAACAAGATCACTCTCAGGATATTTGTTGATTAATTCATCGTAAATCAGGATCGAAGGAGACAGCTTACCCAATTCGAAAAGCACATTGGCCTGTGCAAATCTGGCTTCAGGAAGAACGGAACCGGCGGGATATTCAGCCGCGAGCCGATTAAACACATCGTTTGCCTTCATATACTCCTTTGATTTTGCCAGCGCAATACCAGCCCGTAGCAGGGCATCATCAGCGTATTCATTTGTCGGATACTTATGCTGAAGCGCAAGAAAGTATTTGACTGATTCCTCATGCTTCATTGCGTTATACTCATGCTTTCCTATCCAGAAAAGGACCTCCGGCGCCCTCTTTGCCATCGGGTATTTGACCATGAAATCCTTGAACATGTCTACGGCCTGCTCGGACTTACCAGTCTTAAAACATGACAACCCCATCATGAACGAAGCGCTTTCTGCCGCTTTAGTGCTGGCAAACTTATTACGCACTTCTTCGAAGTCCTTGATCGCCTGCTCATATGCCCCCTGCTCAAAATAAACCATTCCCCGCCCAAGCAGTGAATCCGCAAGTAGAACACCATTGGTATACTGATTCATCACAGCATCATAAGACTGCACAGCATCAGAATACTCCTTCCGTTTGGCATGAATATCGGCTATGCGCAACATCGAATCCCCAGTGAGGAGCCTACCCGGGAAGCTGGACACGACCCTCCGATAATACAGCAGTGCATTATTGAGGTCATCCAGCCTTGCATAACAATCGGCGATCTGGAATACAGCATCTGCCAGCATGTCTGACTTTGAGAATTCATTGATAAAGGTCTTGTAGCTTTCTATTGCAATATTGTACTGGCCGTTAGCCGAGTAGGAATCTGCTATCTTGAACAAGCTCTGCTCTTTCCTGCCCGGCAAGGAAAACATGCCATATGCCTTGGTGAAACATGTTGCGGCCTCCGCATAGCGCTTGCTGTTATATAGCGCCCAACCCTTGCCCATATAAGCATCTGCCGCACCCTGAACATTTGTAAAAGCCTCAAGATAATACTGATACTCTTCCGCCGCCTGCTGACTCTCACCGGCATCAAGGAATGCTTTGGCCATTTTGAGATGAATCTCGCCTGAAAGCCCGCTGTCCGTATCTTTCCGGATATAGTTCTTGAGTATTGGCATCGCCACCTTGAGATTTCCCTGCGATAGATGTAACAGGCCTATTTCGCATTCGCCCTGCTCTTTCAAAGCCTTGTCATACGCAAGTGCCATACCATTTGCTATTGAATTGAGCGCCTGTTCAGAATCCTTCAGCAAACCATACAGCCTGCCGAGCATATACCATGATCTGACTTTGATATCACTAGCCAGATTCTCCATGGGCACAAGCTGCTTAAGTAGGGTTATTGCTTCAGCAGTCTCGCCTTTATCGGCAAGCAGCGTGGCCAGCCAGTACATACCTTCATGCGATTCTTTAACTGTAACAGGGATCTTCTGTATATCCCTTGCCACGCTCAAAGACTTATCCATCATACCCGCAGATGCATATATCTTTGAAAGCTCCAGCAGGCCTACTGCTTTCTCAGCCTCACAAGTCACAATCTTATCCGCCGCCTCAAGCTCATGCATAGCAGACACTCTGTCGCCCATCTTAAGCCTGCACCAGGCGCGCAGACGTTTCACCGATCCAAGCATCCTGCTTCCTGACTGCTTTTTCTCGAAATCGCAAGCACCCTTCTCCGCTTGCGCGTAATCGCCAAGCTCATAAAGCACAGCCAGCCGCCAATACCAGAATGCATCTGCCTGTGGAAGAGGTGATATCTTATCGGCATTCTTCTTGTATAGAGTCAGTATCTCCTCATATTTTTTCTGCTTATAAAGTGTTCTGATCAAAGCTATATAGGCCTCAGCCTGTGCATCCGGCAATGTAGACTCATCAGCTAGAAAAACCTTAAGATTGCTCTCTGCGAGTTCATACATTCCATCTTCTAATGCCGCCCTGCCTGCTTTGTATGCCGCATCAAGCGCGCCCTGGGCAACAGTAACAGCACCTGATTCGACGGCTTTACCCGCCGGCTCCGCAGCAAGGACAACAGAAAGAGATAAAGAATTCATCAAGAATATGGATATCAATAAACGGCTCGGCGAGACGCCACGCCCTACCAGTATGGATTTTAGACAGGCTGGGCGAACCCTCTGGGTGAGCCACACCATACCACCTAATATATCTTCACTTCGCTTCATCACAAAACTTCCTTCAAAAACATCCCTGTATGCGACTTGCCGCATCGCACAATTTCTTCGGGCGAACCTGTAACAACAACCATCCCGCCGGCGTCACCACCCTCAGGACCGAGATCGATTATATGGTCAGCCATCTTAAGAACATCCAGATTGTGCTCTATAACCACCACTGTGTTACCTGCGTCACGCAGTCTTAGAAGCACATCCAACAACCTCTGCACATCGGCAAAATGCAGCCCCGTAGTCGGTTCATCAAGCAGATAAAGCGTCGTGCCCGTATCCCGCCTGCTCAGCTCTGCCGCCAACTTAATCCGTTGGGCCTCGCCGCCCGATAATGTAGTCGCAGGCTGCCCCAATTGCAAGTATCCAAGGCCTACATCCGCAAGTGTGCTCAATTTCTTCGCAATCTTAGGAATATCACGGAAATACTCATGCCCCTCATCGACTGTCAGGGAGAGCACCTCTGAAATATTTTTTCCGGAATACTGAATCTCCAGTGTCTCTTTGTTATACCTAAAACCGCGACACTTCTCACAGGTCACATAAACATCTGGAAGGAAATTCATCTCAAGGCATAATATGCCGGCTCCGCCACAAGTCTCACATCGCCCGCCTTTGACATTGAAGCTGAACCGTCCAACGTCATACCCGCGCACCTTTGAAGCCGGTGTCGCCGCGAACAGCTTGCGGATCTCGGAGAAAGCATCTGTATATGTCACAGGATTGCTGCGCGGCGTACGGCCTATAGGCGACTGATCTATTACTATCACTTTATCGATCTTGTCCAGACCCACTATCTTCTTATGTTTTCCTGGTCTTTCCTTAGACTCGTAAAAATGCCGGAAAAGGGCTTTCTTCAGAACATCATCCATCAATGTGCTCTTGCCGCTGCCGGAAACACCTGTGATACACACCAGCAGGCCAAGCGGGATATCGACATCTATGCCCTTGAGATTGTTTTCTGATGCGCCGACAATGCTGAGCTTGTCCTTGCCGGGCTTCAGTCTCTTCTCCGGAGTCTTTATCCGCGTCTCCTGGTTCATATATTTTGCAGTCAAAGATGTCGGCGACTTCAAAAGAGCAGGAACATTCCCCTGGAAGATCACCTCCCCGCCGTGCCGCCCAGCCCCAGGCCCGAGATCAATCACATGGTCCGCACTCCTTATCATCTCCTCATCATGCTCCACCACTACAACGGTATTACCAAGATCACACAGCTCCCTTAGCATCTTGATGAGCTTCTTGTTGTCACGCTGATGCAGTCCGATCGTCGGCTCATCCAGCACATAAAGAACGCCAACCAGCCCAGACCCTATCTGAGTTGCAAGCCGTATCCTTTGCGCTTCACCGCCTGATAAAGTCCCGCTCTCACGGTCAAGCGTCAGATAATCAAGGCCCACTTCAAATAGAAATCGTAACCGCCTTTTTATTTCCTTCAACACCTCAGCCGCTATCTTCTGCTCCTGTTCAGTCAGCCTCAGCCCGTCAAAAAACGAGAAAGCGTCTTTAACTGACAAGCGAGTTATATCAGCGATCGACCGCTTGGCAACCGTGCACGCCAGGATCTCCGGCTTCAGCCGCGCCCCATTGCATTCAGTACAAAGCTGACGGCTCATGTAGTTGCGGAGACGCTCACGCGTGAAATCGCTGTCAGTATTCTCATATCTGCGCATCAGGTTTGGGATTATCCCCTCGAACGGCTTCATATAACTCTTGTACGCACCGCCACGCCAATACCCGAATTCAACCTCTTCCTCGCCGGAACCGTGAAACAGTCGCTTTTTTATATCCGGCTTGATGTCTTTGAAAGGAGCGTTGATGTCTATCTTGTAATGCTTGCATAGTGCACGCAGGATTGCCTTGTAATAGATGATCAACCGCCTACCGCCTCGTCGCCACGCATGCACAGCGCCATCTTCGATTGAAAGATCCGGATTCGGCACGACAAGATCTTCGTCAAATATCAGCCTCGTCCCAAGTCCGTCACAAACCGGACATGCCCCGTAGGGCCCATTGAACGAGAACGACCTCGGCAACAATTCCTCAAAACTGATACCGCAGTCAGGGCAGGCGTTTTTTTCGGAATAAATGATTTCTTTCTCGCCGGTGCCATCATCGATAAGCGCTATTAGCATACCACTGCCATGCTTCAGCGCTGTTTCGACAGAATCGTTAAGGCGCGACCTTATTTTTGAAGTAACAATCAACCGATCGATGACAACCTCGATCGTGTGCTTCTTGTTCTTATCCATCTTAGGGACCGACTCAATCTCATGAATATCGCCATCGAGCCGTATCCGCACAAAACCGCCTTTGGCCACTGACGCCAATATCTCGTCGTGCGCACCTTTCTTGCCTCTAATCAACGGCGCCAGCAGGGATATCTTTGTCTTATCAGGCTTTGTCAGCATAGAATCAACTATCAACTCAGCGCTCTGGCGGCCCACCGGCTTGCCGCATTTGTAGCAATGGCGCTTGCCGATATTTCCATATAGCAGCCTGAGATAGTCATGGATCTCGGTTGTGGTTGCGACAATGGACCGAGGATTCGAACCCGCCACCCTCTGCTCGATTGAGATCGCAGGAGAAAGTCCGTCTATGTGATCGACATCCGGCTTCTGCATCTGGTCAAGGAACTGACGGGCATAAGCCGACAGACTTTCGACATACCGGCGCTGACCTTCTGCGTAAAGAGTATCGAAAGCCAGCGAGGACTTACCTGATCCGCTGAGCCCGGTTATCACCACCAGCTTGTTTCGCGGAATGGTGACGTTGATATTCTTGAGGTTATGTTCCCTCGCCCCTGTTATAGTTATATTTTCCATATAATTGTCTTAAATCTATAGGGCAAATATATATCGTTATTGTAACATTGCAATGGGTATTTAGGGCATTTTTATAACAAGGCAAGACCTATCCCTCACATGCAAATTCGTTTTCCCATGTCCCAGACCTTTTGTGTAATATCGGCTATTCACTCTCATTAAGTCGTCCGTAAATTTCATAAAATGAGATTTTTTGACCTTATCTTGACATGATTAGGCATATTTACCAATATGCCGACTCACTATAACAATAAGGAGATCAGTTATGTCAGCTGAAAATAAGCCCAAAAGTTATCTGTTTGCTTTTATTCTAGTAACCGTGCTCTTCTTCCTCTGGGGGTTCTGTCATGCGATGCTAGATGTCATGAACAGGCATTTCCAGAACATCCTTCATCTTGATGTCAGCAAATCGATGTATATACAGTTTGTTACTTACATGGGCTACTTCCTTATGGCCTTGCCAGCGGGCCTGCTTATGCGCAAATTCGGATACAAGGGAGGCATTCTTATAGGCCTCGCACTGGTCGCCATCGGCGCGTTTCTGTTCATACCAGCCGGCAAGGTCTTTGGCAACTTTGGTGCATTCCTTACCGCATTATTTATACTCTTCTGCGGACTGGCCTGCCTTGAGACAGCAGCAAATCCGTATATCACGATACTTGGCCCCAAGGAGACGGCAAGTTCCAGGCTGGTACTGTCACAGTCATTCAACGCCGTTGGCTGGATACTTGGCCCGATGGTCGGCGGGCTTTTGATCTTCAAAGCACAAGGAGCCGCCGTTGCCGCAGACGTAGCCCCGAATTTTGATACGCTAATATTGCCCTACATAGTACTGGGCAGCTTTGTGGCGCTGATATTTGTGATTTTCTCGCTTCTTAAGCTCCCTGAAGGCAATACCGAAGCAGACCCGCACTCAGCGGAACCCATCGATGCCGGAGCATCAGATCCCGCCACAGTCCAGGCAGTAGAGAAGAAAGAAGGTGCCAGACATTATGGCAATGAATCACAATCAAAGCCTCTCTTTGCCAAGCCACATTTCACCATGGGAGTTCTGGCTCAGTTCTCCTATGTAGCCGCGCAGACCTGCATTGGCGCAATGATGGTAAACTATCTTGTCATGCATTCCCATGGCACCCTTCAGGACGCCATTCTACCGTTGCTGTCAGGCACATTCTTGTCCAATCTCTACGGAACAAGTGCTACAATAGACCAGGCAGCCAGCTTCATGGTAAGCGCCGGAATGCTGTTTTTTGCAATTGGCAGATTCTCAGGGTCAGCATTCCTTAGAATGTTCACGCCAAGCAAACTGCTTGCCTTCTATGGCATCTGCGCATTCATCCTTGTCGGCGTGGTCATCAAGGCTATAGCCGGCGTCTCCTGCTATGTGCTGGTCGTGTCTTTCTTCTTCCTATCCATCATGTTCCCGACAATATTCGCTTTGAGCATAAGGGATCTGGGTAGCCAGACCAAGATTGCTTCCTCGATGCTTGTAATGTCGATAGTCGGCGGAGCTGTTATACCACTGATTATGGGACTGGTCATAAAGAAGGCAGGAGGTAGCATAGCCATCGGATACATTGTCCCGCTGGTGTGTATCGGTTACGTAGCTATTTACGGTATCTTGTATCCTAAACTTTTGACTCAGTCCGCAAAGTAAACATCATCGACCTTACTGACAAAAATCACATCAAACAAAAGACATACACATGAAAAATAATGAGAACACAGAAACAGGCGGCTGGGTTGACTACAGACCTGGAATTAAAGTCTTGGACTGCACCATCAGAGACGGTGGCCTAATCAACGACCACAAATTCGATGACCAGCTTGTAAAGAGCGTCTACGATACCTGCGTCGCAGCCGGCGTGGATTACATGGAATTCGGCTACAAATCCTCCAAGAAGATCTTCCAGCCCACCAAGGCCGGGCCGTGGAAATTCTGCGATGAAGACGACATTAGGCGAATCGTCGGCGAAAAAGCACCCGGCACAAAGATATCCGTGATGGCCGACGCTGAACGGACCGACTACAAGGAAGACATCCTTCCAAAAGACAAGAGCGTGATCGATTGCATACGCGTCGCCTGCTACATACACCAGATGCCGCTGGCGCTGGACATGGTCAAGGACGCCAATCAAAAAGGCTACGAGACAATGCTCCAGCTCATGGCAATATCAACCGTCAGCGAGTCAGATATGCATGCCGCACTTGCCATAGCGGCAAAGAGCCTGGCGAACGGCGTATATATCGTCGACAGCTTCGGATCTCTTTACACCGAGGAGATCAGGAGCCTTACAAGGACATACCTGGACGCACTTAAGGGCACCGGCAAAGACGTCGGCATACACGCCCACAATAATCAACAGCTGGCCTACGCCAACACCATCGAAGCTATTGTCGCCGGAGCCAACAGGGTCGATGCCACGATATCCGGCATAGGACGCGGCGCAGGGAACTGCCCTATGGAACTGATATTGGGATTCCTGCATAACCCGAAATTCAGAATCAGGCCGGTACTGGAGTGCTGCAGAGATGTATTCCTTCCGCTTTCAAAGAAAATGGACTGGGGCTACAGCATACCCTACGCCATAACAGGCCAGATGAACATGCATCCCAACGCCGCCATAAAGTTCAGGGCAGGCGATACGCCGGATGACTATGTCTCGTTCTACGATCAGATGACACAGGAAGTATCCTAGTAATTTGATGGACTTTGCAAGTCCATCAAATTACTAACGTTTGGGTGTGATTTCTGCTTCGCAGAAGATTTATTTATCAATCTTTATAACAAAGGTTGATTAAGCATATTGGCAGTAATTGCGCAAGTAGTACGAATATAGCGCCAACGCCTGAATTGCCCAAATACGTAAATCCTGCGGACGCAAGAATAAGCAGCACCCATATACATGTCTGGATCTTCGGCCAGACAACGACCGCATACCCGGCAATAAGTATATACTGCAGCTTCTTCACACAGCCATATGCTACAAGCAGAAATGCCAGCAGATGCAATGCAATGATGAAGTAGACATAGAACGTGATTTTGCCTCCTGACACGATATCAACGTTAGGCTGTTTCGAATAGCTTAACAGCCACAGAAGGTTCGCCTCACCGAGATACGGCGCATGCCTTTGATCCGACAATAGCGCCGGCCCCATCAAGCGCCCAGAAGGCAAGGGCCAACTCGCCGCTATACATTCGGACAATAACGTAAACGAGTGATCGAGCCTGCCGTTGACAATCGCCGCCGGCATAGCGTATGCATTCGCCGCCGGACTGAACCCTCCTAATATTGGTCCGGCATCCACATCGAAACCCCAGTTCATGTAGATCGGGTCGTTCGGGAATTCCCTGAATCCGGATGCCCACCAGAGATCCTGCCAGAAATGCTTCTCATAGCTTGAATACCATTTCTTTGCAATATCAGGCCAAACATCTCCGGCAAAGATCAAAACATAGGAGTTCCCTATTCCTCGTGATGAGCTTTCCATGGAAATACCCATTGTAGGCTCACTCATCATTTCCGGTTTGCCGGTGACGGAAGATATCGAATAGGGAGGAAGCCCCAGCTTATCCAGCATAGGCCCTTCAAACGCACGGATGGATCGCATAACAAAGTCGCTCTGGTCTATTCCCGCCAACCTCCCCGCTTTATCAATCATCATTACCGCAAAGAACACATCGATGGGATAGCATTCGCCAGGATAGTCATCGAGGACGCCATATTTCGATGCATCAAGGTCGTTGGCAAGCGTTAGGCACTGATCTTCCAAAACCGATCTGTATTTCCGGATCCCTGTGAGATTTTCATAACTGGTCGCGGCGGCTATGAGCAGAGACCTGAAGAAAACATTCTCTCTGTGCAGATAATTTGTACCCCAATGCGTCTTGACCCACGTGTGATGCACCGGGTCCATCACCAGATCGATCGCAGCGTCAAGGGAACTACGGGAATATACCTTAGGCGCATCAGGCGCGGAACCGCCAGACCCGTTGTTCGCCTCCCACTCCTTCTGCAGGTTCTCTGTCGCCATCAAATAAAACACACTGCCGAATATAGGCCATTCTGTGCTGGGCACATCATACAGATCGAGGTTGGCAGCCACCCGTGACTCCACTCGCTCCCTCGCCCACTTCCCCAGCCCCGGTGTAATTGCCCTGTGAAGTTCCCATGCCATCTGAGAAACCCGCCCATCCCTGATGGCAGGATCCCGCAAGTTCTTAATGATGAGCAATGCCGGAGCGAGAAAGAAATAGAAAGCAATCATAAGCAGAATGATTACATTCAAGGCTACTATCAGGCGTGTTGTCTTCTGCAATTTCAGGACCCCTCGCTTACAGATTCCCTACCACCTCATCCAGAACATCGTTCAGCGTAACCAAGCCTATCACGGCATAACGCTCATTAGTCACCAGCACCAAAGGCTGACGAGTCACCCGCATCCTGGGAAGGACATGATCGACCGGCGTATGATCCATGACCAGCTGAAGGGGGCGTATATAATCTTTCGCCGATTTGCTGGCATTATCGACGTCAGATAACACATCAAAAATACTTAGTATACCCGTAAAGTTATTCTTCACGCTGTCATAGACAGGAAACCTGTCGACATTCTTGGTCCTCGCGAACTCTAGCAATGACGGAATAGGCATCGTACCGTCAACCCAATGCATCTTGTCCTTAGGGATCATGATCTCACGGCACAACCGCGTCTTCAGCTGTATTACCTCATGAATCATCTTATGCTCATCATTGGTCAAGATGCCACTTGACTGGCCCTCCATGGCCAGATGCGCAATCTCCTCCCTGGTCACAAA
>CAMCYG010000070.1 GCA_945883775.1 Victivallis vadensis | reverse complement strand
TCTTTATTTGCCGTTGCCGGAGCCGAGATCATTTTAACATGCGCTTTGATCTGTTGCGCGGCTATTTTGATAAGGTCCTTAACCGGGAAAGCAAAGGATATCTCCGTATTATTGACGTTGGCAGTTGCTTTAACTGCCTGCGCAAGCTTCGCCATCTCCGGTTCTTCCTGTGCATTGATCAGCGCCAGCGCGACCAACCCCTGAACCACGCTCTGCATCTGAACCGCAAGCTCTGGCGTCTTAGCAGTCAGCACAGCCTTTCCTCTCAGACTTCCAGCTTCTTCGCCAACTACCAGCTCAGCAGATTCCATCTGAGAGAAACACTGGGAATTGGGATTTACCTTCTTCATCGAGGCTAGGTCGCCCTTGCCCATCATGTAAACCCAACTTCCTGCCTCTGTTGCGCTCTTGACGGTGCCTGCATCCAATGAAACAGCCTGCCCCTCGCATACCGTGACAGCTTTCTTTACCGTTTCAATATCTCCACCGATGATCACTTTGCCGGCATCAATAAAACATATATGCACATTCTTTCCTCTTTCAACGCTGGGCATAGGGAGATTGCCTACCGAAACCGGATTTACTGCAGCATCAGCGACAACAGAGCAACCGACCGCACACGTTGCTATTATGTGCGAACCGTGCTGTGATTCTGTATACCCTGGAACGCTTTTCATGATGGTGGTAAGCTTGGGCTGGTCAAGCTTGCCCTGCACAACGATGATTGCGTGTTCGTGTTTCTCATCGGAACCGTACATAGTGATCGAATTTAGGTCGTTCTGCGGGTCAAAGTTAAACATCTCCCTGAACGCAGCCATCTGATTCCTGTTCTGCTGAGCGTCAGGATTACTCTTGATGTATTGACCCAGCTCTGACACCTGGAACTTCGCCACATCGACATGAACCATCCACTTCGCGTCTGCCGCTACATCTTTTGGATTAAATGCACCCGCAAAACTCATGGATACTGTAAACACTGCCACCAACGCGACCAACAGATACTTCTTCATAGTGCCCTCTCCTTTTATAATGCTTGTTTCAAGTCTCTATACACCGGCTTATACCACTATTACAACCCACCCACCGGATTTGTTACAGATAGAACGCAGATTCTGAATGTTAAAGTCCTTATATCGGCTCAGCCGGAGGCTTCGCCCTACCAAAAGCATCTAAAATCAAAGATATTTCAAAGCTGCAGAGATGACCACATCAGGACGGATGTTCTTCATGCATTTGTAATCTGCTGTATCACAACGCCTTGAGCCACACGGCTGGCAGGATACAGGAGCGGTTATTATAGCACTATTTCTACTATAAGGCCCTATTTTCACGGGATCTGTCGGACCGAAGAGAACAACAACTGGCGTCTGCACCGCAACTGCCATGTGGACCGGCCCGCTATCGTTCGATATAAGAAGATCGCTTTCCTTAAGGAGCCCGCCGGTCTGAGGAAGGCTTAGCTTGCCACAGAGGTTCACCGCATTTGGGCCGATTAACCCGGCCAGTCTTTCCCCGATAGCATTATCAGACGGTCCACCTATAATAAGGATGGATGCCTTCTTGGTTTCGACAAGCGCCTTGCCAACAGCCGCAAAATTATCCAATGGCCAGTTCTTGGTCTCCCAGCGCGAACATGGCGCAATTACAATCCGCGGCCGGCCGGACTCAAGCTTGTATTCAGGAAACTTGACCGGAAAAACAGGCACTGACGTGTCAGCTCCGAGATATTTCGCAGTATCCAGTAATTGGTCAACAGCATGCCTCTTCAAATCTCGGCCTCCTGCAACCTCGTCATAAAACACGGTTGCCAATTCGCGCCAGCATGACGGCCCTATCTTTCTGTCTCCATCTGCCATACCCGCAACAATGGCACTTTTGAATATACCGTGGAGATCCAGAACCAGGTCGTACTTCTTTTTCCGCAAAGCCTTGCGAAAAGAAAGACAGTTGGCAAAGAAGTCATGCCTGGGGAAAGCAATCACATCATTCACATCAGAAAAACAGCGAACCAGATCCACATACTCAGATTGCGTCACCCAGTCAACTTTCGCGGCAAACTTATCCTTCACAGCCCGCACAGCAGGCAGAGCATGAAAGATATCACCGTACGAGCTAAGTTTTATTACAAGAATATCCATTGAACTCGGATATTACACCTATCCGCGCATATCTCAAACCTGAAAATAAGGCCTGCAGGACTTATTTTTCAGTCGGACACTATTTGTCCTAGGTCCCGTGATAATATGTCACGCATATAAACAATAAATAAGAAAGCAGGGCTTGACCCGCCCAGGAGAGGAAGATGAAAGAAACACAGCAAAACACGCAGGGACTGACCAGATTATTCGCCATCATTCTTGAAATGCTAAAGGAGGAATTCGGAGAAAAGAACACCCCTCCCGAGCGCTTTAACCAGCTTTCTCTGTTTTAAAGCGAGAACCCTATGTTCGGAATGCAGGGGCGCTGCTTTTACCATATCGCATGATGTGGCGTCGGCGCCCGCTTTGCGATCAAGCTACAGCGCGGCATGCCCGCGGGCGTCGGTAAACGACGCCCCTACAACAGAAAAGAGAATCTCGCGTTACCTGCCAAGATACTTCTTTATCTCTGGCACGACTGCATTAGCCCAGATTTCATATCCCTTTGCATTGGGATGCAGCAGATCGGGCATCACATCCTTGGATAACACTCCATCTGTTGTCAGCAGCTTAGCATTGACATTGAGGTAGTGGACACGTCCCTTCGCTGAGCCATCCAGTTTGGCAATAATATCATTCGCCTTATCGTTATTAATGCGCATCGCATCTTTTGCGTCCTGACCGCGCGGAAAAATGCCAAGAAGAATTATATTGGCCGAAGGGAACCTTTCTGCAAGACGCTTGACAATCGCATCGATACCGCTGGCAATGTCTTCCGGTTCATCCATCCTATGCCCGGTATTATTGGTCCCTATCATGACCATAATCACTCTGGGATTAATCTTGCCAAAAAGATGACCATGCTCCAGACGCCATAGGACATTCTCCGTACGATCCCCAGAGAATCCGAAATTTCCGATCTTGGCCGGCGACAGCATTTTCTCAAAAACACCATTATCCCTGTTATCATCAATCCCATGCGTGATGGAATCGCCAACAAACATAACATCAAAGCCGCCTTCCGCCGCAAGCTTGACCTTCTGCTCAAAACGATCTTTCCACCAGCCGCCAAAAGACTTCTTCTGTCCGCTGAGCTGCGGATAAGGGGCCGTTGCAACATGAAATGCCGCATCAGGCGCAATCGACTGAGGCGCCTGTGTCGTTACACAGCCCGCAAATGCAACCGCAAAAAGAACCGCCAACACTGAATTACTCATCCTTAAGCTCATCCGCATCCTCCTTTTATTTGTGTATCCCACAAACGCACCAGCAACAAAGACAGAAACTCATATACCAATGCCACCTGAATAACACAAGCTTCACTTATGGCTTTTACTTTCACACCATCAACGCTATTATTTGTCTTCAGGGATAATCAAAGAGTTATGACTAAGAAGAATATTCATCAGAAGTTTATCGAAAAACTCACCTCCGAATTGACAGCGATTACCGCCGCTGCGAAGGAAAGCTTCGCTACAGCAACCAGCGAGGAACATCAGGCCAAGAACCGACATGACACCTTCAAGCTCGAATCCTCTTTCCTAGCCAGAGGACAGGCGAAACGGGTTGAAGACTTGACCAACGCATTGGAAAACCTTCATATGCTGCCCCTGAGAAAGCTGCCAAGCAAAAGCCCTGTTCAGCTTGGTGCACTGGTCAGACTGATTGCCGGTGACAATACAACACGTACGCTTTTTTTCTGTTCCACTGCTGGAGGCGAATCGATCACTGCAGGTTCAGAAGAGATAACCATTGTCACACCACAATCCCCCATTGGACAGGCAATATTGGGCAAAATCACTGGCGATAAAATTGACGTAAAAATAGGATTCACCACCAACACATATACCGTGAAATCGGTGGAATAAGCAGACAGGGAGATTAGCTCCTTAAGGAATAGGAATCGCTATTAATATGGCCGCTATAAAACCGGCTATCTGGGTTGTGAAATATGAATATGACGCATTCAACAACTCTTAAACGCATCAAGACTTTCTTTTCCCAGAAGCGCAGTATGGCCGGCCTGGCAGGAATGATCATTCTGGTTGGCATGGGCGAACATATGGCCGAACGTTTCCTGCCGCTGTACCTTCAGCAACTTGCGCAAGCTTCGACCGCCGTCATTGCCATAGGATTACTGGCCGGAATGGATGACTTGCTATCCGCGCTTTACTCCTTTCCGGGCGGATACCTAAGCGACCGGCTAGGCACAAAACGCGCACTTCTTTTCTTCAATGCGCTTTCCATGGTCGGTTACCTGTGCGTCATCCTGATCCGGTCCTGGTGGGCTGTTCTCATCGGCGCAGCCTTTTTCATCTCATGGTCGGCCATTTCATTACCAGCTACCATGGACCTGCTTGCCAAAATCGTGCCGAGAAACAAGCGGACCATGGGAGTCTCTGTCCTGGCGCTGATACGGCGGGTACCCAAAATGCTGGGTCCGGTCGTTGGCGGAACTTGCATCGCAGCATGGGGCGTCGAACAAGGTGTACGTACGGCATTCATACTGGCACTCGCACTAGCACTCGCTGCAGCCATACTGCAGCAGCTTCTGATCACAGACGACTCGAAAGACGCTAAACCTGCTGAAGCCAGTCCACTAAAGCTGTGGCAAGAGATGCCCGCCAACCTGCGAAACCTGCTCTGGTCCGACATTCTCATCCGCTTCTGCGAGCGAATCCCTGACGCATTCGTGGTCATATGGGCGACGCGCTACGTGCTGAGCCCAGTTTCTGAACTCACTTTCGGCTGGCTGTCCGCCATCGAGAATATAACAGCCGTGCTAGTATACATCCCAGTGGCATACATGGCTGACCGATTCGGCAAAAAGCCCTTTGTGTTGATAACATTCCTGTTCTTCACCTGCTTCCCGATGGCACTGCTATACTCGCAATCGCTGTGGCCACTCGTCGCCGCGTTTGTCCTGCGCGGGCTCAAGGAATTCGGAGAGCCGACCCGCAAGGCGCTGATAATGGATCTGGCTCCGGAAGGACGCAAAGCCGCCATGTTCGGCCTGTACTATCTGATTCGCGACGTGCTAGTCGCATTTGCAGCCTTCGGCGGCGCATTGTTGTGGCGAGCCTCACCTGAACTGAATCTGCAAGTCGCATTCGGCTTCGGTGTAATTGGCACCATCTGGTTCGCTTGGCGCGGCCGCGACTGCACCGCCAGCATTGATGCTCCCAAATTATAGCTGTACGCAAAAGACCAAAGACTTAACACGGAGCAAAAGAGAAGCAGAACCAGAAGAATCGTGATTCTGTTCTTGCATATCTCAACCGTTCGAACATATTACCAACTTACTAAATTATATAATCATAAGTCGCTGAATCGACGATGATATTAACACACTAATTCAGGGGGAAAGATGAATTCATCAGGAACAATACCCCGGGAACTTGAAGAAAAGATCCAGCGAGAACTGGAGTCCAGGGAGCAT
The DNA here is from genome assembly GCA_945883775.1 of Victivallis vadensis. Taxonomy (GTDB): domain Bacteria; phylum Verrucomicrobiota; class Kiritimatiellia; order UBA8416; family CAMCYG01; genus CAMCYG01. The sequence continues at coordinate 9,542 of CAMCYG010000070.1, read as the reverse complement.
ATAATCTGGATGGAACAGCCCATCCCGCGATATTTCACGGCAACATCGACTGCTTCGTTTCTCTTCGCAATTCCATGGACGGCTTTCGCCGTATTCTGGATGTTTGGAGCTTCAGGATTCAAACTGCCGGACTTTAGCAAAGGCGAGTTTAGTTTCTTTCCGCTTTTCGGCATACCGTTTGTCCTCATAGGGTTATGGATGCTATCGACCCCTTTATGGGCATACAAAAAGGCATTCAAGACTGTTTACGTTATCACGGATAAAAGAGCCATTACATTTGATTCCGGGTGGACAATGATCATCCGCAGTTACACACCAGACCGCCTCCTGAATGTGTACCGCAAAGAGAAGCGTGACGGCTCAGGCGATGTCATCATTGAACAAGACTTGTGGGCAGGATCTGAAGGTGGACAACAGGCACAATACCTTGGCTTCCTAAACATTCGCGATCCCAGAACCGTAGAGAACATGCTGAAGAAACTTGCAAGCCAAGCCAAACAAAGTGACTCGGCACAACAATCTTGATTGCACGTCCATGGCTGATACACCAAACCAGCACAAATTAACCCTTCGGGTTAATTTGTGAAGGAATCATCTGTTGACCAATGCAGGTAGCGCTGATACTATTTGCCCGATTCTTCAGAGATTGTACGATTATAGGAGAGAAATTGATGGCCACCGAGAACAAAAACATAAAACCGCCGCCGATGCCCGACAGGCGAAACAAAGCCGACAGCGATGAACCGCCACAGATGCGCGGCTTAATCACATGGGTCCTCGTGGCTATTCTGATATTCTGGATGTTCCAGATGTGGCAGATGAAGCAGGAAAAAATCGAAGAGATAGAATACAACCCCACATTCATAAATTGCGTCACCAACAATCAGGTCAAGCAGTGCGAGATCGTCAAGGAAGTCACAGGCATCGAATACATAAAAGGTGAACTGCTTCCGCCTCCAAATGATCAGATGGCACAGCCGAAGAAATTCAAGGTCTTTATCGCCAAGGCCGATGATCAACTCGAGAAACTTCTAGTCAGCAATGGAGTCCGCTACAAGATATACAACCAGAACCCCTATTTGCCGCAACTGCTAACCAGTATCCTGCCCATCATACTGATATTCGGATTTCTTTACTTCCTGTTCATGCGCCAGATAAAGTCGGCCGGCACGGGAGCTCTCAGCTTCGGAAAAAGTCGAGCCCGCATGCTGTCCCGCGACAGAAACAAGGTAACCTTCGAGAACGTGGCCGGCATCGACGAATCCAAGGAAGAGGTCCAGGAAGTGATCGAATTTCTGAAGGACCCAAAAAGATTCCAGAAACTCGGCGGCAGGATACCGAAAGGCATATTGCTCATGGGCCCGCCCGGCACAGGAAAGACACTGCTCGCCAAAGCCATCGCCGGAGAAGCCAATGTACCCTTCTTCAGTATTAGCGGATCTGACTTCGTAGAGATGTTTGTAGGCGTCGGCGCATCCCGCGTAAGAGATATGTTCGAACAGGGCAAGAAGAACGCACCATGCATAATCTTCATAGATGAGATAGACGCCGTCGGACGCAGCAGGTTCAGCGGAATAGGCGGCGGACACGACGAGCGCGAGCAGACCCTCAATGCGCTCCTTGTCGAGATGGACGGCTTCGATACGCAGGAAGGCGTCATCATCATCGCCGCGACGAACAGACCAGACGTACTCGACCCGGCTCTGCTTCGACCCGGCAGATTTGACCGCCAGATCGTCATCGACCTGCCTAACATCAACGGACGCGAGGCGATACTCAACATACACGCCAGCAAGATCAAGCTGGCAGAGAAAGTGGCTTTGCGCAGGATAGCCAGAGGAACACCCGGCTTTTCCGGAGCCGATCTCGCGAATCTCCTTAACGAAGCCGCCCTACTGGCAGCAAAACAGGGCAAGGAATCGGTAGCCTTGCCTGACCTCGAAGAAGCGCGAGACAAGGTAAAATGGGGCCGCGAACGTAAAAGCCGCGTCATCGACGACAAGGAAAAGAAGATCACCGCTTATCATGAGGCAGGCCATGCTCTTGTAATGCAGATGACTGACGACAGCGAACCCCTGCACAAGATCACCATCATACCGCGCGGCGTCGCATACCTTGGAGCCACGATGCAGCTTCCAGAGAAAGACAAGTATATGGAAGGACGCAGGAAACTTATGGGCATCCTGGCCGGCTTCATGGGCGGCAGGGTAGCAGAAGAACTAGTCTTCGGCGACATCACCTCAGGCGCAGCTTCAGACCTCAAAGAATCCACACGCCTCGCCAGGCTGATGGTATGCAGTTGGGGCATGAGCGAATCACTGGGCCCTCAGACTTTCGGCATAAATCAGGAACTCATGTTCCTCGGTCGCGAGATCAACAGAACACAGGACTACAGCGAAGAGACCGCGGTTAAGATCGATGCCGAGGTCAATCAGCTTCTGCGCCTCAGCCATGAAAGAGCGACGTCCATACTCACAGCCAACAGAGACAAGCTTGAAATCATAGCGTCACTGCTTCTTGAGAAAGAAACATTGGACGGTCGAGACGTCGCAGAAATAGTCAAGCACGGCAAAATCCTCTCCGATGAAGAGCGCGACAAAGTTGACGCCGAAGAGGCATTGAAAAACCCGCCTCCGCCTGAGAAGACGGACAAACCCACCGTGGAGCCCAAGGTCTGATTTATTGAATTGTTGAAAGCTCAGGCTTCGACTACAGTAGACGGCATGGCAAATCCAGCTCAAAACAACTGCATGCCGGTTTCGGCCCGCAAGCCCCTTAAATGGGCCTGCGGCAGGAAAGCCATCATGCTCATCGATACCCCTCTCGTGATGGGTATCCTCAACGTTACCACGGATTCGTTCAGCGACGGCGGCAGGTTTATCAATACTTCAGCCGCCATAAAGCATGGAGTCCAGATGGCCGGCGAGGGCGCTGACATACTGGATGTCGGAGGTGAGTCGACCAGACCGGGATCAGCCGGAGTCAGCCTCAAAGAAGAGCTCCGCAGGGTCATACCGGTCATAAGCAAACTGCGCAGCGAGACAGATGCACTGATATCAATAGACACAAGAAAAAGCGAAGTCGCAAAAGCCGCGCTTGATGCCGGGGCAGATATAATCAACGATGTATCCGCCATGACAGCTGACCCCGCCATGGCGGAAGTCGTCGCAGGCTCAGAAGCCGGAGTAATACTGATGCATATGAAAGGCACTCCTGCCGACATGCAGAAGGATCCTTCGTACAGGAATGTTGTCAGGGAAGTGGTAGCGTACCTCAAAGCGCGGCTCGCAGCATCAGCAAAGCACGGGATCGACAGGGAGCGCATCGCCATCGACCCGGGCCTGGGATTCGGAAAAAACACAGAACACAACTTGAAATTAATCACAGCACTTGGCACAATACGGACTTTGAGAAGACCTGTTGTCATCGGCATATCGCGCAAGCGCACAATTGGAGCGATAACCGGCAGAGAATCTGACGACAGGATGGCCGGCAGTCTGGCGGCACATGCGTATTGCGCGATGAACGGCGCTGATATTTTACGCGTGCATGATGTTAGAGAAACGGTGGATGCGATTAAAGTTCTTATAGCAATCAGGGAAGCGAAATAAAATGCTGTATGATTCGGCAACAATAAGTGCGGTACTCCAGATCACAGTCCTCTCTGTGATATTTTACTACGTACTGCTTTTCTTTCGGGGCACGCGCGGCGCAGAGGTCCTGCTGGGACTGACCATACTGACCGTGGCCTTGATAGGCGTGACAAGGGTCTTTAACCTGGATGCCCTCAACTGGCTACTCAGACAGACTTCTTTCTATTTTGCAATATCACTGATTATAATCTTTCAGCCGGAGATACGACGATTCCTTGCGGAGGTCGGTCGCCAGCCGGTGCTTTCCACCATAAACGAGAACAGGTCTGCTCTCGACAGCATCATGGAAGCCGTGTCCAACCTCAGCAACCGAAAAGTCGGCGCACTCATCGCCATCGCAAGAGACGCAAGCATCGAGTTCCTCCAGCATACAGGAGTGATTATAGACGCCAAACTGGAGCCGAAGATCATTGAATGCATCTTCTTCCCTCACACGCCGCTCCATGATGGCGGCGTGCTTATTAAAGACAACAGGATTATCGCCGCCGGCTGCGTCTTCCCTCTGACACACAAAGCCGCTGAACACAAGAATCTGGGAACACGGCATCTCGCCGCAATAGGCTTGAGCGAGGAAACAGATGCTTTGCTAATAGTCGTATCAGAAGAGACCGGCGCCATATCAGTTTGCCAGTCTGGCAAACTGGAATCAGGCCTGAGCGAAGTGGCACTGCGCAATTACCTAAACGTTAACATGCTCAAGCAGAAGAGTCACCGTTACCACGGATTTAGAGACTTCATGAGAAAACACCTTTACAGCAAGAACGGCACGGCCGCCGGGGAGAATGCGAAATGAGCGCCAGAACGACTCTATCCGAGTTCATGAAGAACAATATTGGCCTTAAGCTGATAGCCTTCCTGCTTGCCATCCTCACCTATATAGCAATACACGAAGCCACTAACTTCGAGATCCCTTATGATATCCCTGTCGAGATAGAGAAAGCAGAGGGCGTTGCCATACTGGAACAGGACCCCATGACCGTACAGGTCACATTCCGCGGTTCTCAGGTAGATCTCAGACAGATTAAACAAAGCGACATCAAGGCCGTCATCAAGTGCGTTTCAACGCAAATAACCGGCTCAGAGAGCGCTGTGATCAGGGTGGCCGACATACGGGGAGTTATCCCCAGCGTCAAGATAGTCCAGATCAGGCCGCCTACCGTAAAGATGAAATTCGACCGCGAGGACACCAAGATGGTCAATGTATCACAGCCTAAAACAGTAGGAAATCCGCTGATTGGGCAAGCCAGTATCGATTACAACCCTAAAACCGTGATGATCAAGGGCCCCAGCACCAGACTCAAGACACAACAAGAGGTCGACGCAGAGCCGATTGATGTCGACGGGCGCGTGGAATCATTTATCAAGCAGGTTCGAATATTGACACCCGCCGGGAGTTGGGTCACCAAGATAGACCCTGCCGAGATAACCGCAAAAGTCAACATCACCAGGGAATCCATCGCAAGGGAAGTCAAAGCGGTCCCAATAAGCGTAGTCTCAGCGCCCGGCAGCACGACGCTCTATACCATAAATCCGGCGACCGCCGACATCACAATCAGCGGCAGCGCCGAGGCAGTCAATAAATTCATGGCCACCCCTATCGTTGCATTCATCGAAGTTTCCTCTCTTGACACTGATTCCATTAAACCACAAACTGCCCCGGTCAATGTTTTTGCGAAAGCGGAAGCTGGCATTAATATCACCGTCAACCCCAGACAGGTCGAGGTGACAATCAGGGAGAAAGTCAACTAGTTCGACATGAGAAACAGTAGCAGAGAAACCGATAGAGGCCTGCAGATAATCTGGGGTATTTTTTTTATTGTGCTGTTCGTGATTCTGGGATTAAGCATATTCACCTACGACTGGCGTGATATAAGCTTGCTCATGACACCTGCAATATCGCCCACACAGAACTGGTTTGGACCGGTTGGCGCCTGGCTGGCTTTCGCCATGTTCGGGGTGCTGGGCCTGGCCGCCTACCTCCTCCCGTTTATGTCACTCTATCTGGGCGTCTATCTTTTCATCAATGACGACGACAGACAATGGCCCCGCTTCCTGTGGGGAACGATCCTTCTGCTTTCCCTTTCCGCTGTCATGCAGATAGACCAGAACTGGATGGCTTCGCGCAGGGATATGATGCACATCCCTTTCTCCGGCGGCTGTGTAGGCGTCTTGTTTGCAACATATACCACAGTAAAATGGCTGAACCCGGTCGGGGCCGGCCTCCTGCTCTGGAGCATCTTCGCGTGCGCATTCATGATGTTCATAGGATTCGGCAACATTAAAAGGCTCGCCATCTCATTATGGACCTTATGTCTCGTCACTTATGCCGGATGGATGAAGTACAAGGAAGAACAAGCCGAAATACAGATCTCACAGCAGAAAGATCAGCGGTTGATTGACCGCAAGAAAAGACTGATGGAGAAATCTTCGCCCGAGCCGTCACGTGTGGCGCCGCCTGCCGAACCAGTACCGCAACCCAGACAGAAAGCACAGACCGAACCAAAACCATCCATCGTCGAGAGGCTGCTTAAAACGGACCCCGCTAAACGTCAGCAGGAAGAAGAAGAGATAGCAGACGAGGAAAAAGTCACCGATGCAAAGCCAGCTGTAGAAGTAAAGAAACCGGAACCCAAACCTGAGAAAGCGAAAGTAGAAAAGAAAGAACCCAAGCCCCAGCAGGAATCGGAGGAGGTCAGTCAGTCGGTCGTAGTAAACGGCTATAAACTCCCACCCGTCGACTTGCTGAATCCAGCCCCTAAATCCAAACAGGGCATCGAAGCTAACTCTGAAACCACAGGCAAAATACTCGTCGAGACGCTTGCCGAATTCGGCATTGAAACAGAAGTCGTCAACGTGGAAACCGGCCCAGTTGTTACACGCTACGAACTGCTTCCCGCTCCAGGTGTAAAACTTGAAAGAATCAGCGCGTTAAGCAACAATCTTGCACTGGCGCTCAAAGCCCAAAGCATAAGAGTTCAGGCCCCTGTTCCGGGTAAAGGGGTAGTCGGCATAGAAGTTCCTAACACTATGGCCACTATGGTATGTCTGCGCGAAGTATTTGAAGGCGACTCCTTTAAAACCGGCAAACACAAACTTCCGCTCCTAATCGGTAAAGATGTAGGTGGCGCCGACTTGATTGCCGACCTCGCTGATATGCCGCACATTCTCATTGCAGGCTCTACAGGATCAGGCAAGACAGTCTGCATGAACTCGATCCTTGCCGGCCTGCTGATGGCTAGAAGACCTGATGAACTGCGCTTGATGCTTGTCGACCCCAAAATCGTGGAATTCTCAGGCTTCAACAACCTGCCCCATCTCGTCGTGCCGGTCATAACCAACCCAAAGAAAGTCACACTTGGTCTCAGGTGGGCGATCAACGAGATGGAAAAACGGTATAAACTCTTCGCCAAGGCTGGAGTCCGCAACATCGACAGCTACAATCGCCGCGAAAAGGTTGTACAGGGCTCCCTGTTCGGTGACGAAGCGGTTCAGCCGAATCCGGCAAATGAGATGCCAAGTACGGTTCCCTACATAGTGATCGTTATCGACGAGCTTGCCGACCTGATGCTTGCGGACGGACCGGAGATAGAGAATTGCGTCGCCCGTCTTGCACAGCTCTCGCGCGCAGTCGGAATACACATGATCCTGTCCACCCAGCGCCCGTCTGTAAACGTCATCACCGGCACCATCAAGGCCAACTTCCCGTCGAGAATAGCGTTCCAAGTCGCGCAAAAAGTCGACAGTCGTACCATTCTGGACACATCAGGCGCCGACAAACTGCTAGGCCGCGGCGACATGCTCTATCTACCACCGGGAGTAAGCAAACTGATCAGAGCACAGGGCGCATATACCACCGATGAAGAGCTTAAACGCATTGTTGAGTTCATTAAGGCCCAGTCACAGCCGACATACGAACCTGAAATACAGGAGAAGCTGGAGAACAAACTGCCGACCATGGATGACGGCGGAGAAGACGATGAGCTCATCACACAGTGCATCGACATAATACGTGAGACCAAAAGAGCATCTACGTCACTGCTCCAGCGCAGACTCCGGATAGGCTACACACGAGCGGCAAGAGTCATGGATATCCTGGAAGAGCGCGGCATCATAGGTCCCCCACGCGGATCAGACCCTAGAGAAATACTCCTTGATCTGGATGGCGAAATCCCGAGCAACTCAAACGAACCCGAGACGGAACAGCAATAATGGCACTTGGCTCACAACTTAAGGACGCAAGAATCCGACAGCACCTTACCATGTCAGAGGTCGCCAAGGCCACACGCATGAAGATCCAGATGATCGATGACCTCGAACACGAGAACTTCAGCAAAATAGCCGCCCCGATCTATGGCAAAGGTTTTATAAGACTATACGCTGAACTTGTTGGCCTTGATCCAAATCCGCTGATTAATGAATACCTCTCGTCCTTCAGTGAATACCGGAAAGCCACTCTGGATGTTGAGGATATGTCCGAACACTCAACCCACGAACACTCAACCCACGAACACACGGCCCACACCCCTGCAATGAAGTCGGAACCTGAAGAAACCAAGCCCAGCCCCGATCTTTTCGATCATATGGCTGTACCTGTAGAAGAATCAGCCAAACAAGCCTCCGGGTCGCCTCACTCACCCCGCCCAGCGCAAAAGTTATCGTCCATCAGAGACGTGCTTTACAAACTCTTCGGCGAAATGCTCGAGCAAGCCCTGTCATTTATCAGCCGCTTAGGCAAGGCGGCGTACAAAAGCATACCGCCTCGGCTTTTGGATGCTGCTGCTATCGGCTCCAAAACCCATAAGATATCAGTCGCAGTCCTCCTGCTTATATTGCTGGTGTTCATCATATCCAGCCTTTCTCGCTGTTCCGGCAGTAGATCAGAAGATACACCACAGACCAGCAGTAAAACGCCTATCCAGATTGCCGTCCAACCGCCGGCAACCTATGTGGAATGAGCAGTCGGCCGGTCACTGTTGCGTTTATCAGCCTGGGCTGTGCAAAGAATCTCGTCGATTCCCAAACAATGGCTTCTGCGTTGCTCTCAAACGGACTCGATCTGGCCGGCTCGCCCGAAGATGCGGATGCTATCGTCATCAATACCTGCGCCTTCATCAACGACGCACGTAATGAATCCACAAAAGCCATCCTGTCGGCATGCAGCTTGAAAAGCAAAGGGGCATGCCGCGCCGTCATCGTCGCCGGCTGCATGCCACAGCGATACAAAAATGACATGTTCAAGATGATGCCAGGCATCGACGCCATCATCGGATTGGATGAACTACGCGATTTACCAGCCGTCATAAGACAGGTCATCGATGGCGGCAAGCATGTGACTAGACTCTCCGAGGTTTCACGCGCACTGTTCGAACCCGGAGACAAGCCTGTGATTTTTTCGACAGGCGCATTTGCGTATATCAAGATAGCCGAAGGCTGTAATCACCCATGCGCATTCTGCGCTATACCGTCGATACGCGGAAAATACCGGTCTCGGAAACCGGACGATATTATTAAAGAAGCCGAATACCTGCTGGATAAGGGATTCAGAGAACTTAATCTTATCTCGCAGGATGTGTCGTCTTACGGGCAGGATCTGACTGACAAAGCTGATCTCGCAGGGCTTATCACGAAACTCGGCCGCATCGGCGGCAAGTTCTGGATCAGAATACTGTACGCCTATCCTGGAAAAATAACCGACGAACTTATCAACGCCATTGGCGAGACAGAACAGGCCTGCCACTACTTCGATGTGCCTGTCCAGCACAGTGACCCTGATATTCTCAAAGCTATGCTCAGGGCCGGCACCTGCAATCATGTTCTCGACCTTCCACAGCGGATCAGATCCCGGATTCCTGACGCCGCATTACGGACATCTATAATCACCGGCTTCCC
>CAMCYG010000069.1 GCA_945883775.1 Victivallis vadensis | reverse complement strand
GACCTGCCGTCGGCAACGGCGCCGAAATTCATGATGTTGAAATCTTTCTTCACACTTTCACTGCCTGAGCATGAATAAGAACACAACACAACAAGACAAATCGACAGATATAGCATTGGTTTCATTTATCGAATTCTTCGCCCCGACATCAGGAGAGGCATAACTTAAGAACGGAGATCTGATCTCTATTCGTTGGCAGTCACCGTCTTGATTGGCGCCTTCTTATTCTTGGAGGGCGCCTTCTTTCCCTTACCCGGCGCTTTCTTTATTGCTTCAGCCGCTGCCGCCTTGCACTCCGCGCACATTTCGCCAGCCGATAGACATGCCGGACATTCAGCAGACTTCTTAGCTGCCGCAGCCTTCTTCATAGCCGCCGCCTGTCTCGGCGAGATCTTTACGAATGGTTCCGGAGGATTTTGCCATGCATGACCGTCAGGACCATTGTCTATGACAGGGAACGCTGACAGCCGCAACCTTCCAGCGCCCATGGGGATCAAGGTTATCTCTTCAACAGGTTCCTCTGATTTAATCGGGCTTTCTGCAATTAAACCAACCAGATCCGTTTCATCTGCCTGCCAGCCCGGAATCTTGCGCCCTTTTGCCTTGATCTCGATCGGAGCCTGTTCTACACCCCAGACATTGTTATCCGCAGGCCAGTCTTTCCTGGCAACTTTGAATGATTCCTCCAGCTTCGTTTTGTCGAAGACCAGACCGTAGTTCCACGGCGTTGCGGGATAGATCTCAAAGGCCGGCCATGCGGCGAGCAGTTCTTTAGACAGTTCCCTGCGCCACGCGTCTGGAACGAATTCCTTGGAAGTCGCGACAGCTCCATCTATGGGCACATATTTCTCGGAGATCTTCAGCGAATAAGTGAGCGGTCCACGATCTACCGAAACACTGTTTGCATTCTTCGCCCAGGTCCGCACACTCACCTGCATAGGCAGTTTGAGCTTCACGACATCACCGTTTTTCCATTCACGGTCGATCCGGAGAAAAGACTGCGGCTTCGTTTGCGCATTGACCTGCTGATCGTTAATGCTGAGCTCGGCCTTTTCGCACCAGCCAGGTATCCGAAGATACAGAGGGAATTGCCCGTCCTTTGACAACGAAAGAGTAAGCACAATATTCTCGTCGAACGGATAATGCGTGGTCTCTGTGATACTCACCTCGGATCCGTCCCCAACTTTTGCCGTTACCTTCGAGTCTGAGTAAAACACTATTGCCAGACCGTTATCAGGGGTAGCCATCCAGAGATGTTCCGCGTAATAGGGCCAGCCCTGCCCCATGTTGAGCTGACAGCATCTGTGAGCATGCGGATTCATCTGGTACTTGGCACCAGGATCCTGGATTTTAGGGCTCTTGTTCTTGCTGTTGGAAATGACCAGGTTGGGTGCTGTGAGATAGCGAAGCGCCTTCATATCAGGCGTCGTTGTGGCGGGCAGCGAGTTAAAGGTGACATCCTCACACCGGTCCGCCCATTTGAGATCGCTGTCGATCTTCAGAATCTCTTCACAGGAATGCATCATTTCGACGATACCGCAGGTTTCCACAGCCTGGCGGGCACTGTAAAAATTAGAACGGCAGTTCTCGTCACCACCGAACATTCCGCCCGGCACCTGACCGTACATACCCCAAACCGTCTGGTAGTTCCGCTCAGGAGCCGTTAGATGCAGCTGATCCTTTGACTGCATGTAATAGGTTGGCATCCCGCGCAAGGCCTGCGTGATATTGACATTATGCCAATCCGGCACGCCATCAGTCCAGTTGGCTATCTTGTTATAGATTTTAGTAGCCAGGTCCAGGAGCTTCTTGTCGCCTGTACGGTTATACAGCCAGTAAACACTGGCAATATTATCACCGCCGCGCTGTTTCTGCCATAGCGGTGGCAGGAAATCCTCATCAGGAACACCGAGCTGCCATTCAAAGTATTTCGTCATCAAGCGCAGCACACGTTCATCGCCGGAATATTCATAGTACGACTGGAGCGCATTCAACATGGGCATGTTAGGCCACAAATCCGGTTTGCCGGTACTATGTGTACGCGGGGAAGCTATGTTCGCCCTCGGCCCGAACCAGCCATCATCCCTCTGGCTTGCGATAACACCATTGATCCAGATCTTGGCCTCATCAATCATTTTCTGATCGCCTAATACGTAGGCCAGATCGCCATAGCCCTTCAGCCAATAAGGCGCTTCCTCCCAGAACTTCTCGCCTTTGCCTTCAGGGCTGAGCCACGGGCTGTCTTCTTTTATCAGGAATCGACTTAACTCCGGAAGATGTCCGAAGAAACCGGAGGCCTCCAGCTCAAGCTGTTTACGCAACCATCCCTGCGGCTTAATCAAACCAACAGGAAGTTTGATAAGAGGGCTCGGAAGCAGAGGCTCCCGGTTGCCAACATAGAACTTATTCACAACCTCAGTGCCAGGCCGGCTGACAATGGTAACACGGCTATCCGCCGCAGGCTGACTTGCAGCATATGCCTGAGAACCAAGCACTGCCAGTATAGCAACATGAACAGCATTCATTGAAAACTTCATCGACATGAGCCCCCCTATTTTGCAATTGATGGCACTACTTTACCCTGTCTCATTTTAGAAAAACAGTTGGACGATGGACTTGCCGGCAGTTCGGCCTTCCATTTCTCTATCATCGCAATAAGTTCTTTAACAACATCAGGATGCTGATCTGCCAGATTCTTTGATTCTGTTCTATCTGCCGGAACGTCGTACAGTTCCACGCGGCTTTTGTCTGAACTCATCAGCAGCTTCCATTGTTCACGGCGAACACCAAGGCATGGCCAGTTATCCCCTTGATGAGCACCTTGCCACTCCCAGAATATCGGCTTTGTCCGGTGTATCGATTTACCTAGGAATGCTTCGAGCATACTCTCTCCATCAGGCATATAACCCTCTGGCAGTTTGGCTCCCGCCACCGCACAAAATGTGGGCAGCAAGTCAACAGCGGTAATTTCAATGGTCTCATTTATCTTTCCGACAGGCACTTTCCCAGGCCATCGGACAATGAACGGCACTCGAACTCCGCCTTCATATAGTGATCGCTTGCGACCACGAAGCCCACCGGTCGTGCCGACGGAATAGTATTCACCCAGACCGGGCCTGCCAGAAGCAGCATCAGAATCCGCTGTTTCGGGACCTGGCTTTCCTGTAATTTCGGGACCATTGTCAGAGGAAAAAACCACTAGAGTATTGTCTTCGAGGTCAAGCTCCTTGAGCGTGTCAAGAATCCGGCCTATACGCTTGTCTCCATCAGCAGCAACAGCCGCATACACTTGATGCTGCTTATCCAGGTTTGAGTACCTTTTCATCGATTCGTCAGACGGATAGTGCGGGGTATGAGTTTCATGAACCCATAGATTGACAAAGAACGGCTCTTTCTGGTGACGCTTGATGAAATCAATCGCCTTGTCACAGGGTTCATTTACCTTTATCTGTGGCCCGGGACCGTTAAAGACACCAGACTCGTCATAACCATATTCTGTCGGAAGCGGAGCATCCTTGACGCGTGTATTGCTTAGATGCCACTTACCGAAATGACCGGTTGTATAACCTGCCTGTTTCAAAATTCGCGGCAACAGTGGCGCCTTGGGATCAAGCCAGTCTGGCATACCCATCTTTGTGTGGTTCTCAACCGTACTGAAATGCTGGTGCACGCTGTACCTGGCAGGATAGTGTCCTGTTATTACCGCAGTTCTGCTCGGTGAACAAACCGGATTATTAACATTAAACTGATAGAACTCTGTACCCTGGGAGGCAAGCCGATCGATATTTGGCGTCGAAAGCTCCTTGTTACCATGACAGCTTAAATCGCCCCAGCCCCAGTCATCTGCAAAGACAAAAATGATGTTTGGCTTCTTATCTTTCCTTTGTTCAGAATCCTCAGCCAGGGCCGATGTGCCAAACACCGGAAAAGCACCAGACACCCCCGCAAACAAACCTCCTATTGCACAGCTTCTTAACATTTCCCGTCTGCTGATTGTACGACTCATAACTTAATCTCCCTTCGCATATTCGATGTAGTTGCAGAGTATCTTCTTTATTGTATTTGCCGACTTATTTCCGCCTGCTTTTTCCTGCCCTCATGTAGATGAGTAACGCATTACAATGTCATTTTATTGTACCCAATGTGATAACAAACCAATATATAACATTTAAATCGTTGACATTTAACATCTTGTAAACACCATTTTAAATCTCAACACAACAACACCAAATAACTAAACAAATATCGTCTATCAAACATACGCTCGGCATACTGAGGTTGACCCTCGCACTACAAGCTCAGGTTTCAGCCTTATCTTACCCTGCGTTGAAGTCCTGACCTTGCCGCCTGCACACCGGCCAAGCAGCATCTTTGCCGCTTCCTCACCGATTTTATATGTATTCTGCCTGAGCGTCGTCAGAGGAGGCGACATATAGCCACCTAAAACCAGATCGCCAAATCCAATCACCGACAAATCCTCAGGGATCTTTATACCAAGAGATACGGCCACTTTATAAACTTCGCTGGCAGTATTATCATTCGCACCAAAAACCGCAGTCGGCCTTGGATTGACTTGCAGCAACTGCAGAACCTCTTTCTCCACATTCCTGAATTCAGGCGCTTCGATAGTCCTGCAAACTGCATCCTGCCCGAATTCCGCCACTGCCCTCTCAAAACCAATACGACGATCTTTTGACGTACTTACGAACGAAGGCCCCGCAATCTGAGCAAGACACCTGTGACCAAGCCCCAGCAGGTATTTTGCTGCCATCTCGCCACCGGCAATGTCATCCGTTCCAACAAAATCATAATGTGTGCTGGCAAGTTCCCGATCCACGACAACAAGTGGTATACCCCTTTCAGAAACTTCCTTGAAGTAGAGATCCGATACATCATCGTGAGTCGGACGCAGAATCACCCCGTCAACCCGCCGGTCAACCAGACGGTGAATATATTCCAGTTCCTTCCGACTATCCAGCGAAGCTACATGTTCCTTGTTCCATACCAGGATCATTGCATACCCTGCATTATCAAGATAATCGTGAATGCCTTGAACAATGCCAGAATGAAAGTCATCCGGAGGTACGACAACACCTATGGTTTTTGTCTGCCCCGTCTGCATGCCGAGCACCAGAAAGTTCGGACGGTAACCTTTATCCTTAACAGCCTTAAGGATCTTTTCTTTTACTTTTGGAGACGCTTCATTCTTGCCTGCAAGAATCTTAGAAATCAGTGACTGAGAAACACCAAGTTCCTTCGCTATCTCCTTCTGATTAACTTTCCCGAATTTACTCATATTGATAGTCATCACACGTACTCATCTATATTCGCTTTTTTATATCACATTCACTTATGGCGTCCAAGAGATATATCAGCATAGCTGATAAGACGGGATGATTAACGATAATATTTCTTCAAGTACCGAGAATTACATTGATGAGATAAAAGAGTTCTTATGATTTACTTCCCGTCACATCCAGAAACATTGCAGAAAACTGCTCGATGGTTTTGGTGATATTGAAATCGCGCTCAATTCTTATGCGTGCATTTGCGGAGCATTGTTTCCTGAACGCTGGATCAGCCTGCATTTTCATTATGGCATCTGCCAAGGCTTTAGGATCTCCCGGCGCAACGATCATGCCGCTCTTGCCATCTTCGACAAGCTCAGGCATACCCCCAACTCGGCTGACAATCGCCGGCACACCCTGCGCCATCGCCTCTATCACTGCGCGAGGTAGCCCTTCCCTCTTCAATGACGGCATCACAAACACATCGCACATTCCCGAAATGGCAGCGGCATCCTTCCTGAATCCCAGGAATTTGATACGGTCCTTGATTTCCACGCTTTGCATCATACTGGTAACTTTCGGGTCCCGGCATTCACCCACAAACACGGCCATTACATGTTTATCACGTGGGATCATTTTAAGGGCTTCCAGCAGGATATCACAGCCCTTGACCGGCCTTATATTTCCGGTGAAACATACGGTAAAATCATCGCTGCTGATTCCCAATTCGGCTTTCGTGGGCTTTACTAAATCTGAATACCACCGGATATCGTGCCCCTTATAAATCCTTATGAGCCGGTGTGTCGGCACGCCCATGCCGGAAAGAAACGACTTCACCGCATCAGAGACGCACACAATCCGGTCAACCCTTGGATTAAGGTATGTAATCAGGCTTGCGGGGTCATACCAGCGCAGGTGATGAGTAGTGCCACGGTAGCCCACAAGCTTGTTAGACATCCCTATTGATGCGAGAACACCTATGCCAAGCGTGTTGTTCCTGGGAGCATAGACACAATCAATGCCATGCGCCTTTATCAGATTCCGCACGAACATAGCCGAAGACAAGTCGAATCTGCTTTTAAAATCACGTTTATATATCTTAATTGCAGATGAACTCAATCCTGGTGAACCAGCAACCGAGGGGGGGCAGACAAGATAAACATCGTAACCTGCCTCAGGCAAAGCCGAAATCAATGCAGCTTCGGACCGATCACAGCTTTCTATCAGTATTAATAGTTTCCGGCGTATCATATCGTGACCTCACACGGCTGAATACCAAAGGCCTCTACCTTCAACACCGCGCGGGTACGAATCTTTGATGCCATAACATAAGCTTTCCCAAGCCCAGCCGAAATATCGGCTGTATTCTCATCCTTGTAACAGACAAGTCTGGCGTCACCTTTAAGGTTTAGATTCGCATTTCCAAACCAATTTGTCACCAGCCGGCCGTTATCATCCACTATTTCGATACCCACCTCGAATACATCCAGCCGCCCATCACCTTTCATCATGCGCGGTTTCAGCCGCACGAATGAGGCTTTACCGTAAGGCTGCAACTCAACACTTCTGGCCTCCTTCCCCTGCTCCCCTTTCACCACGAGGCTTGCCGGCCTGAAATCAACTTCCACGACATGGAAACAGCCGCTTTTGAATTCTCCCACCGCTTGGTCGCCGCACCATATGCCGACCTTACTCATATTTGTAATCACGATAACCTTGCGTTTTCTGGCGGCATCATCGATCAGCGAGCTGCCCCAATCCGCAAACACCGCCAATACAGGCTGGTTGAGAAATCTTGCCTTCAGATATTCAAAAGATATTTTCGGTATCCGCCACGCATCCACTATCCCTGAGTAGCGCAAATACCGCTTCTTGCGCATTGTGGCGTAATCATTGAAACACCAGATTGCAAAGCCGGACACCCGGCCATCTTTCAATATCTGCGAAATATCACGATCCAGCGTTTCCAGCTGTATCAATTCCTCATCTATCCTGCCGCGCTGCGAATTCGGATAGTTAGAGCACTCCGAAACTATAACTGATTTCAACCGGCTTGCCGCCATACCCTCTGCCATAGCATCCAGCTCATAGTTACAGCCCCAGACATCGGTTATTCCCAATGTTCCGCTCCGCTTGGCACGGTACAGATGATTCTCTGCATAAATGGTAGGTCTGTCCGGATCCAGTCTGGTGACTATTTCCCCCAACTCGACGAAGGCCTTGCTGGAACGGGACTCGTTGCCCAAGCCCCACAATATTATACTCGGATGACTCCTGTCCCGTTTTATCATGCATTCAAGCTGGCGTTTAGCATTATCCAGCCAGCCGCCGGTCCTGACGCTTTTCCAACTCGACAGCTCGGCATATACCAATATCCCCAATTCGTCGCATGCATCAAGAAAATCGGGTGACTGCGGATAGTGGGACAGCCTGACGAAGTTCAGCCCCATCTTCTTGATCAGCTCCGCATCGTTCCTGTTTAGCACGCCTTCCAGCGCATTTCCGAACCCAGGCATCGACTCATGTCTGTTTACACCGGCAAGAAAAGTCTTTCTGCCGTTCAGAAAGAAACCCTCCCCCTGAACGAATGCTGCAGTCCTGATTCCGATTCTGACATTGGTTTCGTCAATCAAAGAACCTCTGTCATATATACGACCGGTAACCTTATAAAGATATGGTTTATGTATCTCCCACAATTCAGGCTTTTTCACCTCCAACTCCGTCCGCATCAAAGGAGTTGTTTTGCCAGCGCCATGCAGGAGCACAGGCTGGATATAGCTGACCACCGCTTCGTTCTTACCATCCATTACCGTCCACTCCACATCTATCTGCTGATTATCATCAGAATAATTTGATATGGCGTATTCGATGTGCACTCTGGCAAGGGACCCGCCCTGCTCAACAGATGACGACACACAGAAATCATCACATATATGGATCTGCGGCAGTTTTTCCAGATAGACATCGGACGCGAGACCGCCGTAAAGGAGGAAATCAGGATCGTCTATACCCGGCAGGACATTGGAGCCGCACTTGTTTGTGAGTCGGATAGCAATAAGATTGTCGGCTCTGGGCTTGATTTGGCCGGTGACATCCAGCTTGAAACCGAGATACTGGCCATCCACCTTTCCCAGTCGCTTCTCGTTCAGGAAAACTTCACCTGTCCCGTAGAAGCCGCCAGAAACCAGGCGCCAGATTGCAGGCTCCTTGAGTTCGACTTCCGGGATGCTGAACTCCTTCAGGTAGGCATAGCGGCCTCGGTAGTATGACACTCCACTCCTGAAAGTATCGGTGCTGTTGACACAATGCGGCAGTTCGACCTCCTCGAACCCGGACTCATTGATATCTTTGAGCTGCCATTTCCAAGCCCAGCCCTTGCGGAACTTCCAGCCGGTAAGCAGTGGTATCTGTTTTCTTGGTTTCCTTGTGCTCATAACTTGCGGAGAATGTAACCACAATGAGCATGGCAATCAATAAAAGAACTGAAGCGGTATAAAGTAAAATGTTAAAGGTATAACAGAGGACCAAAGAGAATACAGAAGTCAGAATTCAGGACTCAGAATGACTTCAGGCTCGGCATGCAAGCTCAACCACATCAAAAATGATTTCGGAGATCAAGGCCAGATTCTGAATCCTGAATTCTGGATCCTGAATTCAACTTTCAGACTCTTCGTTGCATTTCGCGGCGGGTTTCTTTATCGGCGGTCTTACGTTTGAGCGTCTCGCGTTTGTCATATTCGCGCTTGCCCTTACACAGGCCTATCTCGACCTTGATCATCCCGCGCTTGGTGTAGATGCTTAGTGGGATGAGCGTGTAGCCTTTCTGGTCTATCTTCTGAGCAAGCTTTCGTATTTCACTGGCGTGCAACAGAAGCCTGCGTTTCCGAAGAGGATCGTGATTGTTTCTACTGCCGCAATCGTATGATGAAACGTTAGTCGCATGGAGCATTACCTGCCCTTTCTCTACGGAAGCATAAGAGCCCAGCAAGGATACGTTGCCCTGCTTGATGGATTTTACCTCAGTACCGAGGAGAACAATCCCTGCCTCCTGCTTGTCCTCGATGAAATAGTCGTGAAAAGCCTTGCGATTGGTGGCAAGCTTCTTATTGGAATCGTCTTCTTTAGGCTTGGTCATAGCTACAAGACTGGTCGTTCGAGCCCTACCGTACGATTGTATAGCGAAGCTACATTTTCGAACGGCGCATGACACATGCGCCGCTACAAATCGATCGTTTTTTACTGTAGCTGCGCTTGTGTCAAGCGCAGGGCTTCATCTTATCAGTCAGCGCATGACTCATGCGCAGGTCGTAAAGCAAAGACAAAATCGGAACAGGGCGATTACTTCTTTACGGGATTCGAGAAATCTATTTCGGCAATGAGCTTGCCATCGGCAATTTCCCTTAAAGCGAGGTCAACTCTATCCTCGTTAGAACTTAAGGGTTTAAGATAAGGTCTCATGCCCGCGTTGAGCTGGCGAACCCTCTTGGATACCATATTGACAAGCACTGGTATGCTGCCAATCTTAACTTTAGCTTTTTCAAGTAATTCTTTATTCAAACCCTATCCTCCATAAAAAGAAGCGGGGCGCATACTATGCGCCCCGCTTATATTTGTCAACTAATATTAGTACATGCCTTCCATACCACCACCGCCGCCGCCTGGCATTGGAGGCATAGGCTTATCTTCGCTTGGTATCTCGGAGATCATGCACTCGGTCGTCAACAGCAGGCCGGCTATGCTGGCCGCGTTCTGCAGTGCTGACCTTGTAACCTTGGCCGGGTCAAGCACACCATCCTTGATCAGGTCGGTATGTTTGCCAGTCGCAACGTTGAATCCGTTGGATCCCTTGGCATTCTTGACTTCCTGAACGATCAACGCCGCCTCTATGCCCGCGTTAGCCACGAGCTGGCGCAAAGGTGCCTCAAGGCACTTCCTGATGATGTCCACGCCTACCGCTTCGTCATCAGTGACGTCGAGCTTATCAAGAGCCGGCTGGCATCGAATCAGAGCCACGCCACCGCCTGCGACAACGCCCTCTTCCACTGCTGCGCGTGTTGCATGCAATGCGTCCTCAACCCTTGCCTTCTTCTCCTTCATCTCTGTCTCGGTTGCTGCGCCGACATTGATGACGGCCACACCGCCTGCGAGCTTGGCGAGTCTTTCCTGCAGTTTCTCACGATCGTAATCCGAGGTTGTTTCCTCGATCTGACGCTTGATCTGCGATACTCTGCCCTGTATGTCGGATGTCTTGCCTGCGCCCTCGACGATGGTCGTGTTCTCTTTGTCGACCGTTATCCTCTTCGCGCGGCCAAGGTCCTCGATCTTCACGTTCTCAAGCTTGACGCCAAGGTCCTCTGTCAGGCACTTGCCGCCTGTAAGGATCGCTATGTCCTCAAGCATCGCCTTACGCCTGTCGCCAAAGCCTGGGGCTTTGACAGCGCAGACCTGCAGCGTGCCGCGGAGCTTATTGACCACCAATGTGGCCAGCGCCTCACCCTCGACATCCTCTGCGATGATCAGCAACGGCTTTCCAGCCTTTGCGACGTTCTGCAGAAGAGGCAGGAGATCCTGAAGACTGGATATCTTCTTCTCATTGATCAGGACATATGCATCCTCGAGCACTGTCTCCATAGTATCAGCGCTTGTCATGAAGTATGGGGACAGGTATCCCTTGTCGAACTGCATGCCTTCTACGACTTCGAGAGTTGTCTCGATGGTCTTGGCTTCTTCGACTGTGATCGTGCCGTCCTTGCCGACCTTGTCCATGGCGTCAGCGATGATCTCACCGATCATCTTATCGCCGTTGGCCGAGATGGTGGCAACCTGGCATATCTCCGTGTGCTCTTTGACCTTCTTGGCCTGCTTGGCTATCGCGCCGACCACTATTTCCGTGGCCTTGTCGATGCCGCGCTTGATGCTCATCGGGTTCGCTCCGGCCGTAACATTCTTCAGGCCTTCACGATAGATGGCTTCGGCGAGCAATGTGGCGGTGGTTGTTCCGTCACCGGCTATATCGCTGGTCTTGCTGGCGACTTCGCGGACCATCTGGGCGCCCATATTCTCGAACGCATCAGGAAGGTCGATCTCCTTGGCCACAGTCACACCGTCTTTTGTGATCGTCGGCGAGCCGAACTTCTTGTCCAATATCACGTTTCTGCCGCACGGGCCGAGTGTCACCTTGACCGCTCTGCTCAGTTTCTCAACACCGGCCAGGATCTTCTGGCGCGCGGCGCTGTCATACAACAACTGCTTTCCTTTATCTGCCATTTTGATTTCTCCTCTTATTAATTAATGGATTACTCGATGACCGCAAGAATGTCTTCTTCGCGCATCAACTGATAGGTCTTGTTATCGATTTTGACTTCGGTTCCGCCGTATTTGGGCATGAGAACCTTGTCGCCCGGCTTGACATTGAACGGAATTTTCTTCCCGTCATCGTCAATCTTGCCAGTTCCGACCGATATTACCTTGCCCTCCTGAGGCTTTTCTTTCGCGGAATCAGGAATTATGATTCCACCCTTCTTCACCTCTGCTGCGTCGTCCAGAGGCTCTACTAGGACTCTGTCCCCCAATGGTCTGATCTTCATACTTACTTATCCCTCCTTGTTATTACTTACTTCTTGTTCTTGTCGTCAACCATCTCGAAATCGGCATCGATCGCATCATCTCCGCCTTTACCAGAACCGCCCTTCCCTTGAGGCTCCTCAGAAGAAGCGCCTGGGCCCTCATGAGGTTTACCATCCTTGTCGCTGGCGCTTGTCTTGGCCTGCGAGTATAGTTCCGCCGACATTGCCTGTACTACAGTGTTAAGCTCTTCCATCTTGGCCTTGATCTCATCATTGTTCTTGCCCTTGATGGCTTCCTTGAGCGCATTGATAGCCGCCTCAACCTGTGTCTTCTTATCGGCAGGCACCTTGGCGCCATGCTCTTTAAGAAGCTTCTCGGTCTGGTAAACCAGATTATCCGCGTGATTCAACGTCTCTACGGCTTCCCTGCTCTTCTGATCATCATCCGCGAATTTCTCCGCATCCTTGACCATGTTCTTGATCTCGGCTTCTGACAGTCCGCTTGATGCCGTGATCGTTATCTTCTGTTCCTTACCAGTGCCCAGATCCTTTGCGGAAACGTGCAGTATACCATTGGCATCAATATCGAATGTGACTTCGACCTGTGGCACTCCGCGCGGAGCCGGTGGGATCCCATCCAAATGGAACTTCCCGATTGATTTGTTATGAGCCGCCATCTTGCGCTCACCCTGCAGAACATGTATCTCCACCATCGGCTGATTATCCGACGCCGTGCTGAATATTTCGCTCTTCCGCGTGGGTATGGTCGTGTTCCGCTCAATCAACGTGGTAGACACTCCACCCAGCGTCTCGATGCCAAGCGAAAGCGGGGTCACGTCCAACAGGATCACATCCTTGACCTCTCCTTTAAGTATGCCGCCTTGAATCGCTGCGCCAACCGCTACGACTTCATCCGGATTCACACCCTTATGGGGCTCCGTATTGAAGAGCTGTTTCGCCATATCCTGAAGCTTCGGCATCCTTGTCTGACCGCCAACGAGAATGACCTCGTCCACTTTTGACAAGCCCGAATCCTTAAGGCAATTCTTACAGGGATTTACAGTGCGCTCGACATATGACTCTGAAAGCTGCTCCAGCTTGGCCCGTGTCAGCGTGATCGTCAGATGCTTCGGTCCTGACGCATCAGCCGTGATGAACGGAAGATTGATTTCAGTCTGCTGGGATGACGACACCTCGCATTTGGCCTTCTCGGCCGCTTCCTTAAGCCTCTGCAGTGCCATCGTATCCTTGGAAAGGTCTATACCGTTTTCCTTCTTGAACTCGGCCGCCAGCCACTGGATTATCGCCTGATCGATATCATCGCCGCCAAGATGAGTGTCGCCGTTTGTCGCCTTGACCTCGAAAACGCCATCCCCGATATCCAGAATGGACACGTCAAAAGTTCCACCGCCGAAATCATATACCGCTATCTTCTCGTCCTTCTTCTTATCGAGGCCATAAGCGAGCGAAGCCGCAGTGGGCTCATTTATGATACGCATCACTTCCAGCCCGGCGATTCGTCCGGCATCCTTAGTTGCCTGCCTCTGACTGTCATTAAAATACGCAGGAACCGTTATGACCGCCTGCTTGATCTCCTCGCCAAGATATGCTTCTGCATCAGCCTTGAGCTTCTGAAGTATCATAGCTGATATTTCCGGTGGCGAATACGTCTTATCGTCGATCTTTACGTTCACATCACCGTTCTTCGCCTTTACCACCTGGTAAGGCACCAAGGATATCTCGTGCGCCACTTCATCATACTTGCGACCCATGAAGCGCTTGATCGAATAAACTGTGTTCTTGGGATTTGTGATGGACTGCCTTTTCGCCGCCTGCCCAACCAACCGTTCGCCGTTCTTTGCAAAACCGACAACAGACGGTGTCGTGCGAGCCCCTTCAGCATTCGGGATCACTACCGGTTCACCACCCTCCATAATCGACATGCAGGAGTTCGTTGTCCCTAAATCTATACCGAGTACTTTTCCAGCCATGTTATTAATCCTTTCAGATTATTGTATTACTGTTTCTCCGGCTCCCATATATGCAATATGCATGCCAAGGTAGGCATAATTAATAATTACTAATTGTTAATTACTAATTATAAAGCACTTACGGATACTTATGCTACGTAATACGGCTATCAGCCAGTGAGACATTATGCTACTAAGGCCGACTATCTACGGCTATGTGAGCCATTATGTCACCAGAGAGACCTCTTCTAGATTCTTTATTCCCGAAGGTAGGGCGTGCTCTCCGAGCGCGCCTTCTTAAATAAACGGCTCGCTCGGAGATCGAGCCCTACCTTTGCACAGAAAACGTATTCCAAAATCAAATTGGTAGGGCGACTTCTCCGAAGGCGCCGCCTTATGCAGGAGGCGCGCTCGGCGAGCAAGCCCTACCTTCGGCGTTCTGTATTGAACTGTCATCAATAACATAAAGCCAATCATCAGCATCAGCAACAAGACCAGCACGAACTGGATTTTGTCTTATATAAAACGACTTCTCTTCCAGTGATTCATCCCTCCGTAATCTATGATCGACAAAATCTCGCTGCCAAATGACACCTGCCTGCCTTGATATGTACCTTTTCCAGTCAGTCACCACATCCTGCATACACAATGACCTATCAAAAGCCATGATGGCATGTATATGGTCCGGCATAACAAGAAATAATCTTACCCACCATTTACCCGCCTTATGATAAAACATTGCCGATTGAATAATCTGCTCATATTGGATCTTGTCAAACACAACAGTCTTCTTTCTGTCAGCACAAATTGTGATAAAGAACAAACAACCAGACTCTATCCACGAAGGAGGAACATGCGGCAATATTTTCCTTTGCTTCTGTCGGTCCATAATATTTTTATCCTATTCTTCATAGGTAGGGCGTGCTCTCCGAGCGCGCCTCCTGCATAAGGCGGCGCCTTCGGAGAAGTCGCCCTACCAATTTGATTTTGGAATACGTTTTCTATGCAAAGGTAGGGCTCGATCTCCGAGCGAGCCGTTTATTTAAGGAGGCGCGCTCGGAGAGCACGCCCTACCTTTCTCATCCAATCACCACCCATATCACCATAATCGCCATGACGGAAATGGCAAGATTGCACATATCGCCTTCAGTATCTATCTTTCTTATGCCCAGCACCCTTTCTCTGTGAAACGGAAACCAGATGGCAGCATAGGCATAACCGATCCGATCCGTAAACACATGCAGGCACCAGGCGAAAAAAACAACCACCCCGGCAGTATTATCAAACAGAGCCACGACAGCCAAGGCCAGCAGAAATCCGGTAATCAGGCTGTGACTCCACGTTCCCCTGCTCGGATC
>CAMCYG010000068.1 GCA_945883775.1 Victivallis vadensis | reverse complement strand
CACAAAAGGCTCGAAATAAAGACACTGCATATCATAGGGTTACTGCAAGACAATTATTTGCTGGGCTTTCACCAATTGGTGAAAGCCCAATAAGAAATTCACCTTTGTGTGTCTTATTGATTATTAATTCTTTTCGTGTGTTTCGTGTTTCGTAGTTATCTGAACTGCCGGATTTAGGATTAACTCAGGAATAAGGCGGCTGTTCAGGATTTAGGGTTGAATACCTTGTGCAGAGCTTCTATGACGTCGCTGATCTTGAACGGCTTGCGCAGGTACGAGACGCAGCCTGCGTTATAACCCTGTTTCTCTGTCTTTTCGGATGAATAGGCGGAGATGATTATCACGGGCAGATCAGGTGTCTTTGCATGCGCCAGCTTGATCAGCTCTATTCCGTCAATGGGCGTCATCCTGATGTCGGTGATAAGAAGGTCGAAATTATCAGTCTTGATCAATTCCGCCGCCTTTGACGGATCTTTATGGGCGACGACTTCGTGCCCTTCCGCCTTAAGCAGCATGGTTATGGATTTTAACACCGCCTCTTCATCGTCGACTAGCAGTATTTTGGGCATTGTATCCTGTTATTTTTTTGTAGCAGCCGCTTCTTTTATCAGGTTCAAAGCAATCACTTCGCGCTGGATCTGGTTTGTTCCTTCGTAGATCTGTGTGATCTTTGCGTCGCGCATCATCTTCTCGACTGGATATTCTTTCATGTAGCCGTATCCGCCAAGTATCTGTACTGCATCCGTAGTGACGCTCATTGCGACATCCGATGCGAACAGCTTGCACATAGCCGACATCTTGCTGATGTCCTTGGCGCCGGCATCAACGAATCTTGCTGTTGCATAGACCAGCGCGCGGGCCGCTTCGACCTGTGTAGCCATATCGGCCATCATGAATTGGAGTCCCTGGAACGACGAAATGGACTTGCCGAACTGCTTTCTCTCGCGAGTGTATCTGACGGCTTCTTCAAGTGCGCCTGCTGCGATGCCAAGTGCCTGTGCGGCAACGCCTGGCCTGGACTTGTCCAGAGTCTTCATCGCATGCATGAAGCCCAGCCCTTCTTTGCCGCCGATGAGATTATCTTTGTGGACTCTGCAGTCCTGGAATATCAGTTCGCGGGTGGAAGAGGCGCGTATTCCCATCTTGTTTTCCTTCTTGCCGAAGGTGAACCCGGGCGTGCCTTTATCGACGATGAACATGCTTGCGCCGCGTATGCCTTTTGATTTATCCGTAAGGGCGACTACAGTGTATATCTCGGCATCGCCGCCATTGGTGATCCACTGTTTCGTGCCGTTGATGACATAGTGATCGCCGTCTTTGATTGCTGTTGTCCTGACTCCACCCGCATCACTGCCGGCAGATGCCTCAGTGAGGCCAAATGCGGCCACGGTTCCAGCTGCCACGCGGGGGAGATACTTCTGCTTCTGGGCGTCTGTTCCGCCGATCATAATAGGGTATGTTCCGAGGCCGGTGGCTGCGACCGACAGGGCTATACCGCCGTCAACTTTCGAAAGCTCTTCCACGGCGATTACATTGTCCATGATCCCGCCGCCCATTCCGCCGTACTGTTCTTCAATTGAAATACCGAAAAGGCCTGCATCTGCGAACAATTTTACTATATCCCAGGGGAATTCGCCGGTCTCGTCATGATGCTCGCGGACAGGCTTCATTCTTTCCTCGGCGATCTTCTTGCAGCTATCTTTTATCATTAACTGTAATTCGGTCAACTGGTAATCCATTTAAGTCTCCTTGATAATTTCTACTGAAAGAACAAAACAGGGGCATGTTAGATATATGACCCTTTAAGGGCAAGCAAAAAGACAGCATAGAAAACATGCCGGGTATATACCCCTGCCGGCTTGTCCGGCAGGTGAATAAGACTGTTGGCATCATTACTTCATTGAATAGCCAACAGTCTTATTCACCTGCGACACGAGGTCGCAGGGGTCCCGGCAGAGCTGCAATGCGCCCAAACATGACGATATTTTTCTACCTTATAATGCATCTGGCTGGGAGCCAGTAGAGGTAGAGGATGAAGTTGCTTATACGGCTTATTGCGCCGCCAATGCCCTTCTGGGTCTGTTCTCCCGAGGAGTCTATGGGTTCAGCAGTCAGGATCTCGCTATCGCGGCATTTCTTAAGCAACCTGAGTTTGGCTTTTTTGCGGGCTATTGCAGACAGGCCGGCCATGGCCTGGGCGGTTCCGACGATATAATCAAGCATCTTGCCCTTCATTGCGCAGTATCCGAATATCATTAACTGATAGAACAGTATTCCAGGCAACAGGATGATAAGCGTCCAAGTGTCATAGTTCTTGATAACAAACCACCAGCGATTCCGTACCTGGTATCTGAACCAGCGGCTCTCCCGCTTCTGTTTCATGTGATAGCAGATGGCGGTAGACATGACGTAACAGGGATAGCCTAGCATGGTGAGCCGGAATGTGAAGTCACCATCTTCCCAGCCGAATACCAGATCCTCGTCGTAACGTCCTGCGGTCAAAGCCTTTTGCCTATCCAGTAGGACTGCGCCTGCTGATACGCAGGCGACTTTCACTGGCAGTTTGGAGTATATCTTATTGTTAACCACTGCTCCGGCGTAATGGATGTTGGCTCCGGTGTACTGGACTACATCAGGCTCGCCGTACAGGCGGATCTGACCGCTGACAGCCCCGACTTCCGGATTATCATTGAGGACCGAAGCCAGAAGCGAGACGTAGTTGGGCTCAAAAATGATATCGTTGTCCATTACAAGCACCAGATCGGTCTTCGCTTCTTGAATGCCGAGGTTTCTGGCGGGATTTGGGCCTCTGTTATCAGGGTTGGATGCTATTCTAACTGACGGAAATTCCCTTTTTGCCAGTGCTATAGAGTCGTCCGTGGAAGCGTTATCGGCAAGTATTATCTCTTTGATGCCTTGATAATCCTGTTTGAGCAGTGCCTGGATGACCGGCGTCAGGGTGGCCGCCCCATTGTAGTTGGTTATCGATATTGTAACGTCCCTGTGCATCTGGTTTTGATACAACAATTGAGTGGCCCGGTCAAGACAGGGCTTACCGAATAATCTTATGTTCTCTTAACGTGGCCCATGAGGGACGAGCCGAAGCCCCGGCTAGCTTACCCCGGCATAACCAAGACGGCTCGGCCGGAGGCCTCTCCCTACCTCTGAGAAATCAGCAAATGGTAGGGCGAGGCTTCCCTGCCGAGCCGCTCTTATTTGGGCCGCGCGGCTACATCCAGCGAGGAGATGCGCTAATTCGTAAACGCAGGCACTCTATTTTTTTTCATTGTGCAAAGTGCTAAATATTTGAGATAATGTAGCCAGAGGTAAGGGTATGTTATTGGTAAGAGTACATCAGATGTTTCTGTCGAACCTTGGATTCGTTGTCATCCTTAAAGGAGACAAGGACGAGCGGTCTCTTCCCATATTCATAGGGGCTGCCGAAGCTCAGGCGATAGCACTTGTCATGAATGGAGTGGATGCGCCGCGTCCTATGACGCATGACCTGATAAAGAACCTGCTGGATCTGATCGAATGCCGGCTGGTTCGAATAGTTATAAGTGACATAACCGAGGGTACTTTCTACGCCAAGCTCTTTCTGGATTACGATGGCGTCCAGGTTGATGTTGATTCGAGGCCGAGCGATGCTATTGCACTTGCCATGCGGTATAAGTGCCCGATCTATATCGCAAATCATGTTATGGATGAAGCGGGCAAGGTGCTCGACGGTAATCATATTCAGCAGGAACATCAGAAAGAAGAAACCAAAGTGGACAAGCATGCCCAAAAGGCGATTTCCGGGCTGGATCAGCTCAAGGACAATCTTGAGACGGCCATAAAAGAAGAGCGCTATGAGGAGGCCGCAGATCTTCGCGACAAGATCCTGGATTGGTCAAAGAAGCATACAGAGAATTAGTCAGACGTTATTTATCGATCATGAGTTTCTCGGCACAATCGGGGCAGATGCCATGTGAAAAGGAAACATTAGAATACTTGCTTATATAGGTTTCGATTTTCTCCCAATAATTCTTGTCGTTTCTGATTTTTTTGCAATAAGCGCAGATTGGTAGGAGTTCCCGCAAATTGTTGATTTCTGTTTCCCGTGCCGTTTCTTTGGCTTCCCGTGCTTCTTTGCTTTCAGTAACATCGATGCAGCTTCCGATGTAGCCTTGGAAGGTGCCGCTGGCGTCGCTGTAGGGGACGCCCCTGTCAAATATCCACCGATAAACGCCGTCGAAGCGGAATAGTCTGTATTCCATCTCGAATGCGGTTCTTTCTTTAAAGTTCTCTGTGTAGACCTTCAGGCAGCGGTCGAAATCTTCAGGATGAACGCCTTCCGTCCAGCCATTACCGGTTTCTTGCGCCATGGTTCTGCCGGTAAATGCCAGCCATATTTCGTTGAAATAGTCACATTCCATGGTGAGATTGGAACGCCATATCATTATAGGCGCCTTTTCCACGAGGAGTTTGTATTCCTCCCGACTGAGTTCGTGATTCATATAAACCCCCTGTTTTGATAACTTGAAAACGGCGCTATAGTAAAATGTAATAACGTCGGAAGCAATTGCAAAGAAGCACCGCGTTCGTTGCGCCCATTGTAAAGCAATGATGATATATTTGCTTGCTTGGATAAGGTAGAGCATTCAATATTCGATCCATGAACACGCATGATGAGCGGATGAGCAGATTTGTTGAGGCAGGGCTGTATGTTGTGACCTCCCAGGAGATGTCTGCAGGAAGGAACACGTTACAGGTGCTTTCTTCCATACTCTCGGCCGGGGTACGGCTGATCCAGCTACGTGAGAAGAATATTTCCAAGAGACAGCTCTTCGAGCTGGCTGGCCTGGTCAGAAAGATGACTCACGATACCGGTGCCCTGCTGATCATCAATGATCATCTCGACATCGCCCTCGCTGTTGGTGCGGATGGCGTACATCTCGGACAGGATGATTTACCGATCAGCGCTGCGCGAAAGCTGGCGCCAGATCTTATCCTGGGCGCATCGAGCCATAATATTGAGGAGGCAATTGCCGCCGAGAAAGATGGAGCGAGTTATGTAAATATCGGGCCGATCTATTCGACCGGGACCAAGAAATGGACCAGCGAGTATCTGGGTCCTGCCAGCATCAGAAAGATCTCTGAGCATATAAACATCCCGTTCACCGTCATGGGCGGGATAAAGCTAAAGCACATAGATGAGCTTAAATCGGCCGGCGCAAGAATCATAGCAGTAGTGACAGCGGTCACTGCGGCGACTGATCCTGCCGATGCGGCTAGAAGTCTCATGGCTGGGATAAAAGCGACTTAGGGTAGAGCACAGGGAGCCGGCATCTAATATCTGGTATAGGCCGCGGATGTGCTTGTTACCGCTTGCTAAATTTATTGAGCATATCTATAATGCAGTCAATTTTCCGGGGGGGTATGTCTTTAAAAATAAACATCTTGCAACTAAAAGAGCACGGGACTGTAGTTGAAATAAGACAGGATGTTGTACACGTCACGGGCCTTACCAACTGCATGAACGGCCAGCTGGTCAACATCGGTGTGTCCGCGCAAGGTGTCATTGTCGGATTTGATGTCGATTATGTGCTTGTTCTGCTTGTCAGGGAAGGTGCGCCCGTCAAGCCCGGCGACAGGGTGGTCAGCACCATGGAGCAGTTCAAGGTTCCGGTCGGTTACGGGTTTATAGGCAGAACCGTCAATGCGCTTGGTGTGCCCATGGACAATCTGGGCCCGGTAAAGGAAGACACAATGCATACGATCTTTACCCAGGCGCCTACGGTGCTTGAGCGAACGCCTCTGAATGAGGTTGTCCAGATGGGAACCAAGATTATAGACATGACGCTTCCGGTCGGGCACGGTCAGAGGATGTTAATCATCGGCGACCGTATGACTGGCAAGACGACGATAGGACTGGATGCCATCATCAATCAGAAGGGCCGAGACGTCATATGCATCTATTGCTGTATCGGCAAGTCTGAGTCCGCGCTAGGCAAGGTCATAGAAGTTTTTGACAACAAGGGTGTATGGGAATACGGAATGATAGTGGCGGCTACTGCTTCCGATACAATGGGCCAGCAATACCTCGCTCCGTATGTTGCCTGCAGTCTTGGTGAATATTTCATGCACGAGAAGGGCAAGCGGGTGCTGGTGGTGTTTGACGATTTCACGAAGCATGCCTGGGCTTACCGGCAGATATCACTTCTGCTCGAACGCGCTCCCGGCCGTGATGCTTATCCCGGAGATATCTTCTACATCCATTCCCAGCTCGTAGAGCGCGCCGGTCAGATGAAGGCGGAGCGAGGCGGCGGCACTATGACACATCTGCCTATCGTCGAAACGCTGCAGGGAGACGTCGCGGGATATATACCTTCAAACATCATTTCCATGACGGATGGCCAGATCTACCTGAACTCAATGCTGTTTGGCGAAGGCTTTAAGCCGGCCATCGATATGGGACTGTCAGTCTCACGTATTGGAAACAAGGTCCAGTGGAATGCCATGAAGAAACAGGCAGGCATGCTCAAGCTCGAATTCGTAAGATACAAGGAATTGGAGCGGCTTACCAGGATCAAGGCCGGAGTGAGCGCTGAGGTCGAGCACAAGCTCAAGCAGGGCAAATGTCTGGAGGAGCTTCTTAAGCAGGAGGAGAACGCTCCGATTCCGATGGAAGAACAGGTCATGGTGCTGTATGCTTTCCAAGTCGGCTTCCTGAAGACGACCGAGCCCGCGGATGTCAAGGGCAAGCTTGCAAGATACATCAAGGAAGTCAAAACGTGCCGTCCAGATATCGTAGAAGAGATGATAAAGACAAGAATGCTTACAGATAAAATGAAGGAGGGACTGAATGAGCAGCTTAAAAAGTTCGCCGATACCCCTCTTTAAGATGAAGATGCAGGAGAAGGGGATGATCAAGGACATAAAGGAAATCATTGTCCGCATCGAAGGCCTGCCTACATGTCTTAATGGCCAGATCGTCAACCTCGGTGACGACGTCAAGGGTATCATAATGGGTTTTGACCAGGATGACGTGCTGGCTTTGGCGCTTGGTGATCCTCGCAAGTTGAAGATGGGCCGGGAGATTACCGGTGTCAGTGAGCCATTCAAGATTCCTGTCAGCGATTCAATGATGGGGCGGATGATAACTGCGCTAGGCGAGCCGTGTGATAATGGCGAACCTATTGTTGCAACGGATCATATACCGGTCTTCAAGGATTCCATGCCAATCACCTCGCGCGCGCGCATCGATGAGTATCTTCCCATCGGAACGAAGATCGTTGACATATTTACACCGATTTCGAAAGGGCAGCGGCAGTTGATTCTTGGCGACCGCATGACAGGCAAGACATCCGTGGCAATTGATGCCGTTGTGAACCAGAAGGGCCGAAACGTTACCTGCATATATTGCTGTGTTGGAAAGTCGTTGTCGGCGCTGGAAAAGCTTGTAGGAACATTTAACAGAGCCGGGGCTCTAGATCATACTCTGTTGATAGTCGCGACTGATAGTGCGCCGGTGGGCGAACAGTATATCGTGCCGTTCGCAGCTGCGTCTATTGCCGAATATCTTGCGACGAAAGGCAGGGATGTGCTTGTGGTGTTCGATGATCTCACGAAGCACGCATGGAGTTATCGCCAGCTCTCTCTATTGCTGGAGCGCCCGCCGGGCCGCGAGGCTTATCCCGGCGATATATTTTATGTGCAGACACAGCTGATGGAGCGTGCCGGAAAGTTTGATAAGAAAGTCGGCGGCGGGTCTGTCACGTTCCTGGGCATAGCAGAGACACAGCAGGGCGACCTGACAGGGTATATTCCCTCGAATCTGTCGTCGATGTGTGATGGTCAGGTATATTTGAGTTCCGTGATATTCTCGGAGGGTTTCCGCCCTGCTATTGATATAACAATATCGCTTTCGATTGTAGGTGGAAGGACGCAACCTCAGGTCCTTAAGAAACTCAGTTCGACGCTTCGTTCAGACTTTGCGAAATACAACGAAATCGTCAAACTCAGCAAGCTATCGTCTGGCCTTTCCGGGGAGGCAGAACGGCTTGTGCGCAAGGGTGAGGTCACAAGGTCGGTCCTTCAGCAGGGGGAATTGGAGCCTTCGCCGTTGGCGGCTAACGTGATGCTGCTCTGGGCTATTGAAAAGGGATTCCTGGTCGGTAAGGACGATGATTATAAGAAGGCCTTTGTTAAGGATATCTATCCGTTTGCGGAACAGCATGCCCAGCGGCTGATTGATGCCATCAACGAAACACAGGACCTGACAGTGGATGTGTCGCAGGGTCTCGAAAAACTGATGGCAGATTATTTTGCTTCATTGGGCGGGTAAACGGGATGAAGGTGATGATCCTTAATCCTAAGCATGTGCTTTTTGACGGTGAGGCCAAGAGTGTTTTTTTGCCGGGAGATCTTGCAGAGTTCGAGTTGCTTGACTTTCACGCGCCGATTGTGAGCCTGTTGAACAGGGGCGTGGTGATCGTTGATATGAATAAGAAAATCCCGATAAAACGGGGCATGGTAAAGTTCGACAACAACGAGTGCATGGTTCTGGTGGAAGAATAAAGAAGTGAAAAGTTAAAGGTGTAATGTATAAGGATAAGATGAAGATAGTTGCCGGGCATTAAACTTTTAACCTTGTACTTTGAGCTGAAAATTCGGCAATGGATAATTTTGTAATATTTCTTGTGATGTTCGTGACGATTATCGGCCCGTCGGCTGTTATAGCCGCCATCGGCTACGCAAGTATCAGAGCGCTTGGGAGAAACCCGTCCGCCGCGCCGAAGATACTGCAGGCTATGATCATCTCGCTGATCTTTGCGGAGGCCATAGCGGTGATAGCATTGCTGATCCTGTTCCAGTTGTTTGGCCGGGGATGATAAGGTTGAATCATGATGTGTGAAGTATGAATGAAAACATGAAGAGGTAATGATATGGATATGCTGAAAATACTGATCCCGATAGTCATCGCGCATGTTGCCGTGCTGGTGATAATAATACTTGTCATAAAAAAGCTTCTCCTTAATGACACTGCAAATGCCGTGAACCGTATCCGGCAGGTCGAGAACGAGGTCAGAAAGAAGGAGGAGGGGATCCGCAAGGAGATCGAGGAGCACGAGAAAGAATTTACGAAGAAGAAATCCGAGGCTGAGGAGGCACTGCAGAAGCAGAAGGAAACATCTGAGAAGGAAGTGGCGCGTATGCGCGATACAGTGCTTGCTGATGCGAAGAAGGAATCCGATAAGATAGGCGAGCAGGCGAAGAAGAATGAAGAGCGGATGAAGGTGCAGCTGCTTCAGCAGATGGAAGAGAAGGCTGTGGACTACGGGGCGGATGTCTTCAAGATGGTCATTAGCGAGAAGATTAATGCGGAGATGAACAAGGAGTTTATAAACGAGCTTATCGAAGCACTTGAGCAGGTCGATGGTGACAGTATGACCGTTGATGCGAAGCAGAGCGAGTTCAAATCCAGCCATCCGATCGCCCCGGAACAGAAAGCCAGAATGGAGCAGTTGTTCAAGGAGAAGTTCAAGGTGGATGTCAAGGTCGAGGAGAAAGTCGTGCCTGAGCTGCTTGCCGGCGTGGTGTTTAAGCTGGGAAGTATGGAGATCGATGGCAGCCTTCTGAATCGCTTCAAGGAAGCCGCAGCAGAGGTGAAGAAGTCGGCGAAGGCGTGACGAGAATCTGTAATCTGTGCTTTGTGATCTGAGTTTATGATTTAGTATCTGTGATCTGTAATTTGTTATCTGTGATCAACCGTAGGTTAATATGCCACAATTAAACGATTTGAGAAAAGACCTTAAATTCAACGGCGAACTGCTGTCGCTGGTTGATACTCTCAAGAACGTTGCAGGTGCGCAGTACCACACGCTTGAGAAGCAGAAGGAGCGTTTTGATGAGTTCATGCTTGCCTTCAGAGAGTTCTTCCGCGTCGTAAACATGGTCGAGGTCATTAATCCGCTAGTGAAGGTCTCTTCAGACATTCTCGGCATAGTAGTCGTTACATCCGATTCGGGCTTTATGGGTGGTCTCAATCAGGGCGTAATCAGGGCTGGGCTTGCAGTGCAGGGCGATATTCCTGACGACAAAGTATCGTATGTCATTATAGGCGAGAAAGGCGGCGCGGCGTTCCGGGATAAAAGAAAGAAGTTCAAGTTCTTCCGCGGAATTTCGCAGGATACGATATTTGAACAGGCAACGGAGATCAGAGACTACATAGTCAAGGAAGTCCTGGAGGGCAGGATGGGGAAGGTCATTGTTGCATATCCGAAGCCGCTCTCGTTTACAGCGCAGACCATCGAGACGGTAAATATACTTCCCTGCCAGGCGCTTTATGAGGAAAAGGAGAAAGAGGGTGAAGCGCAGCCCGATGCGAAGTCCACAGCGTCATCTAAATTCATAAAAGCATCGCGTAGCGTCATAGTAGAGTCATCATATGACGATATGGTCGAATATCTTGCCTCTGTCTGGGTAACGTCGGAATTGTATATCGTGTTCGAGGACAGCAAGCTTGCCGAGTTTTCCGCCCGGGCTACTCATCTTGAGGGCAGTATTCAGAAGGTTCAGAAGGAGCACAAGAAGCTTAAGCATTTGTGCTTCAAAGCTACGCATGAGAAGATCGATAAGGGAATGAGAGAGAGCTATTCCGCCAAGATGATCAAGGAAAAGAAGAACAAGAGGAAGAAGGTCAAGGACAAGGGGGATGCGATTATTGCTGCAGAGGCCGCGGTTGTGGCCGCAGCGAGCGCGGCGTAATTTCAGTCGACTGAAGACGTTGGACGGAGGCTGGGACATAGCTGATGCGAAAAGGAAGAATGAATGCCGCGCTGTTTGAGGTAAGATACATAAGATTTAATGCAGGATGATACGGAGGAGAAGATATGAGTGAGGCAACAACAGTAAGGATAAAGAAAGGCAAGGTCGTCGGTGTGCAGGGGCCTGTCGTTGATGTGAAATTCGTCGACATACAGGACATGCCTGATATGCATGAGACGATCGTCGTCACAACTTTCGATAAGCGCGATGTTGTGCTTCTGGT
The DNA here is from genome assembly GCA_945883775.1 of Victivallis vadensis. Lineage (GTDB taxonomy): Bacteria > Verrucomicrobiota > Kiritimatiellia > UBA8416 > CAMCYG01 > CAMCYG01. The sequence continues at coordinate 4,234 of CAMCYG010000068.1, read as the reverse complement.
GGCTGAACATCTGGAGGGCAATATAGCGCGTTGTGTTTCTCTTGCGTCCACATTGAACCTTCAGCGAAATGCCGTTGCCACTGCGCTTGGTCAGGGATTGTCTATTCCTGTCGGCGAGGAGCTATTCGGCAGGATCATCAATGTCATGGGTGAGCCGATAGATGGCAAAGGGCCGATAGTTACTCAGAAGCGGTCGTTTATCCATAAGGACGTCTCGAAGATAGAAATGAACGTCAAGGGTGTTGGCGCCGGCAAGATGGAGACGGTTGAGACGGGCATTAAGATTGTAGATCTGTTGTTTCCTGTCGTACGCGGCAGTAAGACGGGCGTCATCGGCGGGGCCGGTTGCGGAAAGACGGTTCTCATCTCAGAGCTGATCCATAATATCGTCGAGGAACATGACGGCGCATGCGTGTTCACCGGTATCGGCGAGCGTATCAGAGAGGGTAACGAGCTTTACTACGAATTTGAACAGGCCGGCATCCTTCCCAAGGTCATGATGGCGTTCGGTCAGATGGACGAGCCGCCAGGTGCGCGCTTCAATGTTATTCTTGCCGGCATCACGCTCGCGGAATATCTGCAGTCGACCGGCAAGGAAGTTCTGCTGTTTATGGATAATGTGTTCAGGTTCGTGCAGGCCGGTGCAGAAATATCCACACTGCTTGGCCGTACGCCGTCAGAGACCGGATATCAGCCGACGCTGAGCTCTGAGGTCGGTGACGTACACGAAAGGATCAAGGGTTCGATCTCGGCGTTCGAAGCCGTATATGTTCCTGCGGATGACACTACAGATCCTGCGGTTGTGGCTATATTCAGTTACCTTGATGCGGTCATGGTGCTGTCCCGTGAAAAGACCCAGTTGGGCCTATATCCGGGAATCGACATCCTGTCCTCGTCATGTTCCAATCTTAACGTGGGCGTAATCGGTCAGCGGCATTTCGACCTTTCGCAGGAACTGTTGAGGATGATGACCAAGTACGAGGAATTGAGAAAGATCGTCGCAGTCATAGGAATCGACGAACTTTCAAAAGTAGATAGGACAATCTACGAACGCGCGAGGAAGCTCCAGAACTTCATGACACAGCCGATGTTTGTCGCGGAAGCGTTTACGGGAAGGAAGGGCCAGTATGTCAAAAGGTCCGAGACCTTGGACAGCGTGGAGATGATCATCGATGGCAAGATGGACGATAAGGCCGAAGACGATTTCTATATGATAGGTAAAGTTGAGGCGTAACGAAGACACGAGGCGGTTAAAGGTTTCATGTGTAATGTACAATGATAAGAGCAGTTCAATTATTAATGATAGATTTTAGCAGCACCTTATACATTTAACCTTATACTTTATACAGGCTTTTGGGGATTATTATGGCAAATATCAGGATAGAGGATGAGATACTGAAGCGCGGGCTGATATCCCAGGAAGGATATCGGAAGGCTTTGGAAATATCAGCTGCTATGATGAAGCCTGTTGTTAATGTCATGATCGATAACGGACTTGTCCAGGAGGAGGGGATTCTGGGGTTGATGGCCGAGTCGCAGGGTTTGGACCTTATCCGGATTTCCGAGCTCAGCATAGATAAGCGGGCGATCAAGTCTGTACCGGCAAAGCTGGCAGCGCATTACGGTGTTCTGCCTGTATCTCTTGCAGGATCGACGCTGACCATAGCGGTTTCTAACGCGATGGACATGTCTGCGGTCGATGATATCCAGACGAATTTGGGCTATCACGTGGAGCGGGTGCTGGCCAGGAAGCGCGAGATTGGCGAGGCGTTGCGGATGCATTACGGCGTCGGTGCTGACACGGTCGAGCGTATCCTTTCCGAGTCTGGTGACCGCGCGGAGATTGTTGCGCATGAGGAGTCGCATGACCTTGAAAGGATAGCCGAGGATGCCTCCGTAGTGAAGCTCGTCAACCAGATCATGCAGGAGGCGATCAATGACAGGGCGACCGATATTCATTTCGAAGCCTACAGGGACAGTATTTCTCTTAGGCGCCGTATCGATGGTGTGATGTATGAGACCAATGTCCAGAAGAACACCAGGATGCTTTATCCCGCCATAATCTCACGGATAAAGCTGATGTCCGGGCTGGACATCGTCGAGAAGCGCTTGCCGCAGGATGGGCGTGCGCGGGTCAGGATAGGAGCAAAGGAATACGACCTTCGTATTTCCGTTGTGCCCGCTATTCATGGTGAGGATGTTGTTATAAGGATTCTGCCATCAGAGATGCTGTTTGATCTGCCGCATCTCGGCTTCTCCGGGTCGAATCTGCAAATGCTGCAGGACCTTGTGGATAAGCCGCATGGCATAATATTTGTTACAGGCCCTACCGGCAGTGGCAAGAGCACAACTCTTTATGCGTGTCTGAGCAAGCTCAATACCCGGGACGTCAAGATCATCACTATCGAGGACCCGGTGGAGTACGAGCTTAAAGGTATAACCCAGACGCAGATCAATCCGAAGATAGGACTGACTTTTTCCAGGGCGCTGAGAAGCATGCTGCGGCATGATCCTGATATCATGATGGTTGGTGAGGTCCGAGACAGGGAGACGGCCGAAATTGCGATACAGACTGCCATGACCGGCCATCTGGTGCTCAGCACTCTTCATACGAATGATGCAGCGGGTGGCGCAGTGCGTCTTATTGATATGGGGATCGATCCTTATTTGATCACATCGACGGTTCTTTCGTTCATTGCGCAACGGCTAGTCCGAACGATATGCGTCACGTGCCGCGAGAGTTACACCAAGGACGGGCAGACTCTCTATCGCGGTCGCGGCTGCAGGGAATGTAACAACAGCGGCTTCCTTGGTAGAGTGGCTATCAGCGAGTTCATGCCACTGGTGCCGGAAATTCAGCAGATGATCATCAGGAAAGAATCAGCCAAAGCGATAAGGGATAAGGCCGACTCGCTGGGCATGATAACTCTTGCACAGGATGGCAAGAACAAGATCCACGAAGGCATCACGACGGTTGAGGAAGTCCTACGCGTCACGACGATGTAGCATCTTAATTTTGCACCGATAGGGTGCAAAATTAAGATATGAATTCACTTTCTGGTGAATTCTTTTGCGGGGCGATGATATTTTATGACAAATAGTTTTATGTCGTCTCTGCAGTCTTTCGATCTTTCACCGGGCGCTTGGGTCATTGCCGTGCTGTGTGCCATTATGATCGGCATGTCAAAGACCGGCGTTTCCGGCCTTAGTATCCTTTACATTCCCGTATTGGCCGCTCTTTTTGGGGGGCGATTGTCGACTGGTATTCTTCTGCCAATGCTCATTATGGCAGACATGTTGGCCATCATCTATTACAGGCGGCATGCTGAATGGAAATATGTGTTCAGGGTTCTGCCGTGGGCTTTGGTAGGAATATCGATCGGCCTGTTTGTGGGAAGGTCGATAAGTGATATTCTCTTCGGTCGGCTTATAGCGGTTCTGGTTATAATAAGTCTGGCGGTCGGTATCTGGTCTGACAGTGCGAAGGGCGAGAAGACCATCCCTCATAAATGGTGGTTTGCAGCTTCTTTCGGTCTGCTGGGCGGGTTTTCCACTATGATAGGCAACGCCGCAGGACCGCTCATGGCGGTATATCTTCTAGCCATGGGGCTGCCTAAGAAAACTTTTGTAGGAACTGCGGCCTGGTTTTTTGCCATAGTTAATCTGATTAAGCTGCCTCTTCAGGTATGGTGGTGGGATAACATCTATGCTGACGGCCTATGCCTGAATGCCGTTCTTCTGCCGGCAATCGCGGTGGGCGCTTTTTTGGGCGTCATGTTCCTGAAGCATATCCCGGAAAGATATTTCCGGATCTTTATACTGGTGACAACTCTGGCAGGAGCGCTCTACCTTTTGATAAAACAGTGACGGCGGCGGGCGCATCTGCGATTCGGCGCAACGGCTCAGCCGGAGGCTTCGCCCTACCTTTGAGAAATCAGCAAAGGCGGCCAACGACCGGCTACAGATAGGAAAGTTTTCCTATTTGTAGCGACGCATGCTTGCCGGGCCGAAGTGCTTGGACGAAGGATGGTGTCAAGCGCCGGCGAGAAGGCTGGGATATTTTGACAGAATGTAGATTGCTGCTAGGTAGGGCGAAGCCCATAGCTATCAAGCTAAGGATCAACAGATCCTTAGCATAAAGTCACAACTCTTTATGAAGCAAAGCAATGCGATCCTTTACTCGGCATCTGATTTGACAGAGCCCTGCGTTGCTTTGAACAGTTTAACATTTAGA
>CAMCYG010000067.1 GCA_945883775.1 Victivallis vadensis | reverse complement strand
GTGTCAAGAATCCATGGATCTGTTGACAGAGCAAATTCGGCAAGATTGGTTAAGGAATCGCTGTCATAATCAGGAAACGCATCGGTTGAGTTAGTGGGATTGAGTTGGAAGAAATTTTCATAGGTATCGTCCATACCGTCATTATCGGTATCAACGGCCCAGGCAATCACAACGCCAATAAAACAGCATGCCGTCACCAGGGCACAAAGTGCCTTGATGGAAGCCCGCGCCTGCTTCCACTTATTTCTTATAACATCTGTCATGGTGCAACCCTTCCGAATTGTTAAAAAAAGGCTACGCAGTATAATCAAAACACAGGCAGCACTACAACAAATTAATCACAATATCCCGAAAACCAATATCCCAAAATTTTGTAAGCCTCTTTCTTGCACGACGGCAAGGAGAAATAGCGGAGACTCACGTTTATAGCAGATTACTTAGACTCTTTACGGGCCAAACGGAGCAAGGCCGCTTCTGCTGCGATTCTGAGCCGAGAAACAGAACTCAATGACAGCTTCTCCAGGAGCGGTTTCTCAGCAGTACTGCCGGCCAACCCCAATGCGCCGATTGCGGATACCTTCAACGGCACGGATGCCTGGCTTTCAAGAATCTGCTTTGCATGCTCAAGAACCTTACTCTCACCCGACTTCGCACATATCTGAAGCGCCGTTATCTTCGCCAGCTCACCGGCAGAGTTGTCGTTTAGTATAGAGAGAGCCCTTGCTGCCACGTTTTCCTTGGTGATGCTTTCCTGCCCCTGCTGATCTGTCCCCTTGTTAAACTTCTGGCCTTCGTTGTTGAGTAGAGCAATAAGGGCTGTGCCTGCTATTGAGGAACCACGCTCATTGTCGGTTGCATCAAAGAACAGTTGTGCGATCTCCGAATGGCTTTCCGGCCTGGCATACTGGAACATACAGCCAAGATGCTGGATACAGTAATCACGCCATACCTGATCATAGGATTTGTCCTTATACATCGCAACCAGTTCATCAGCCAGACGATGATCCTGTTTGTGACTTGAGCGCAGGGCACTAAGGGTTTCATTCTTGAGGGCGTTAACTTCCGACAGGGGCAGCTTATCAGACCCATCCTTTTTTTTAAGGAATGCCAGTAGTGCATCGAATTCCGATTCCTTGATATCCTTGCCAAGGGCGTTTATGGCCTTTATCCGTGTGAAATAATCAGAATTCTGAGTCTCACCACATATAACCTTGATTGTATCCTGAACGTCCTGAGCGAACATAAAGCCCGACACGAGCACCATTGCCAATATTAACTTAGTCATACCCACCTTTTATTTCTTGGTTTTAAATACCACACCTGCTGACGACAAACCTTTGGCCCCGAAATCCAGCGTAAGCACCTGATTTGCAAAGAGATCCTTGGTGAAGGCTGGCTCGAAGGTCATATCCACATCGACACCAAGGCCTGAAATGTCCTTCTTGGTCTTGCAGGTAACGCCCTTGTATTCAGGCAGGGTTATGGATGCAGGGTCAAGGCTCATGCCAGGCTTGCCAAGAATACGTAGAGTTACTGTTCTCTGTAGAGGCGTATCGGACACCGGAAGCCGCAGGATGCCGGGGATAATGCAGAGCTCATCGCCTATCTTGGCTGATATGGACAACTTTAGGGACGCATGGTTTGTGGGACTTACAACGGGAATCATTAGAGAAAGCCTGACATCACCGGACTGAGCCAGCTGTTTCGTTACCACATTCAGCTTATACAGGCTCCTCTGTGCATCAAGCGATGTCAGCGTTGCCTCTGCCTCCCTGTTACCGTCGAGCTTCGGATCGCCAAGCTTTATGCCGGAGACAGTACTGGAGAGCTCAAAACTCTGGGTTATGATGGAGTTTGTAGGTATCCTGCCAAGATAGATGCCCTCAGACGGCTTTATCTCCATGAAAGGCAGAGCTTGGCCGGAGACATTGACGCAGGTAAGTTTGCTATTCGGGTCGTCGCTTTCTATGAATGTGTTTTTGCTGTACGCGCCGAATATTGAATCGGGCAGGATAACGACTTCGACAGCGGCTTCTTCGCCGGGCTTTATAATGCTTTTGCTTGTTGTTGCTGAAGCACACCCGCAGGTCTTATGAATGCTGATTATCTTGAGGTCAGCGTTGCCAGCATTCTTTATGGCATATGAGGCGACCTTCTTTTCCCAGGCATTGTACTTACCGAAATCAACCCTTGCCGCAGAGATAACTTCAAGCTTGGGCGACTTGACCTCCTCGGCATTCAACAATCCGGCCAGGCACAAGCAGACATATACTGAGCGCATCCATTTCATGAGGCGCAATTCTTACGCCAGCTACTCAATGATTTCAAGCATCTTGTACATTTATCTGTTGTTTTCTCCGAAGACCTGCTCTAACTTGCCGCTGATATGAAATTCGTAAAACATATTGCCCTGCTCATGCTGGTGTCATCGCTCCAGATTGGATATGCAGAGGGACAGGCACGGATTCCTGTAGTTATTGACTACTTCTTCGAGGCGAACTGCAAAGAATGCAAGCTCATTAAGGAAGAGGTGTTGCCGCAGATAGAAGAACGCTTCGGTGGCTTCTACCAGCTAAACCTATATGACATAAGCAGTGCCACCAACATCGCACGGCTTGTTACTTATCAGGAAAAGCTCAAGATCAGCAAGAATGAGCCTGTAATGATGGTGCTGGATTATTCATATGCCCTTAACGGCTTCGACGAGATAAAGACCGGGCTTGTAGCGAGGCTCGATGAATGCATAGCCGCTCATCAGGAGGAAGGCTGGAAGATGCCTGTTCCTGTTGAGATGGACTCAGTCGGCAATATCGTGAAGGAACGGATGAAGAAGTTCACCCTGCCCGTTATTATATTCAATGGCTTTATAGACGGGCTTAATCCCTGTGCGATATCGACATTGGTATTCTTCATGAGCCTACTGGCAGTGGCAAAGGTGCGAGGCAGTGCTCTATTGGCGCTGGGCATATCTTATACTGTTGCGACCTTCGTGGTCTATACGGCAATAGGGCTTGGACTGCTTGGCGCGATACGATATCTGAATGCGTTTACCACGGCGGGACTGGTTATCAAATACCTTATGGCAGCTGTTCTCGTCGTGTTCGCATATTTGTCATTCCGTGACGCATATCGATTCCGAATATCAGGCCTGGTGTCCGATGTCACACTACAGCTGCCTGACGGAATCAAGGGGCTGACACATCGAATCATGAAGCGCGGGCTATCGCATGGCAATTTGATTGCAGGCGGACTTATTATAGGGTCACTGGTGACCGCTCTCGAAAGCGTCTGCACCGGCCAGGCTTACCTACCGACGCTGGTATATGTCATTAAGGCAGGTGCGGATACATCCACAGCCTGGGGGTATCTGCTAATATACAATGCCATGTTCGTCATCCCGCTGGTTCTGGCATTCACCGCGGCATACTACGGGACAAGAACCGAGAAACTGCTCGACTGGAGCCGCAGTAATGTCGTACCGGCAAAAATAATGCTGGGATTGCTATTTCTGGTTATCGCCTGGCTGATACTTCTGACGTGACAGGGTCAGCAGACAGCACTAACGGTGATAGTATTGATTACCACATCCTTGGCAGGCTTGTCGCCGTAACCCGTCTTGACCTTGCCGATCTTCTCAATAACATCCATCCCGGCGCTGACCTTGCCGAACACCGCATGCTTGCCGTCAAGCCATGGAGTCGGGACAAGTGTGATGAAGAACTGAGAGCCGCCTGTATTCGGTCCGGCATTGGCCATGGAAAGTATACCAGGCTCGTTGTGCTTTAGATCCTTATGGAACTCATCCTTGATCTTGTAACCGGGACCACCCATCCCTGTTCCATCTGGACAGCCGCCCTGGATCATGAAATCGGCTATGATCCGATGAAATATCTTTTTGTCATAGAACTTTTTCCCGACAAGCGCTGCAAAATTAGCAGTTGTATTAGGAGCCTTATCATCGAACAACTCCACCGAGAAATCACCCATCGACGTACTGAAAACTACTGTTCTATTTGTTGCCATATATCTCCTTTTTTGTTCTTAAATTCACAAACCCGAACCAAACACCGGAGATGCTCGCATTATCCCTACTGATCATTCAAGCATCTTTTAATTACGCTGCGAAAGGGCGTCGCGCAGCTGTTCATCAAGCGACTTCATACGGCTTACCGCATCTTTAAAACTCTCTTTGTCAAGGCTGAGCAGTTCTGCCGGCTCCTTACAGACCACGGTTGCATTGCGCGATGCACCGGTCAAGAGCGCAACTTCCCCAAAGAAATCACCAACACCAAGCGTGATACTTTTCTTTTGCCTGCCGTCCTCAAAGATCTGCACAGCCACCGAACCAGCTGATATCACATAGAACTTGTCACCAACATCACCCTGCTTGAATACAGTTTCACCCTCCTGATAACTGCGCCGCGTGATGCGCTGTGCGAGTTCGGCCAGCGTTCCAGCCGGATGAGCAGAGAAAAGCGGGCATTTTTTCAGGAACTCACAGATTATGACAGTCTCCCGCACCGCCACATTCGAGACAATCCGGCCATCTACCATATTAACGATGCGATCGGCTACATCCAATATCCTGTTGTCATGAGTGACCATCATTATCGTCGCTTGCTCTTTCGATGCAAGCTCCCTGAAGAAATCCACAACTTGACGACCTGTCTCCTTGTCCAGAGCTGCTGTCGGCTCATCGGCAAGGATCAGCCGCGGATGATTGACCAGCGCTCGAGCGATGGCAACCCTTTGCTTCTGTCCGCCGGAAAGAGCCTGCGGCTTGTGATCCATCCTCTGCTCAAGGCCCAGCTTGGAAAGCATATCAGCCGCGCGCTTTTCACGCTCCCGCCCCGAACAAGACCCCAGCTCTATAGACAAATACACGTTTTCGGCTGCCGTCAGGGATTCAAACAGGTTATGGCCCTGGAAGACAAAACCTATTCCGCGCCTCACATCCACCAACTCTCGAGGGCTGAGCTGACTCAACTCCTTACCCATGCAATTTATGGTGCCATCCTGCATCTTTCTAAGGGCGCCGACAAGAGTCAGCAGAGTCGTCTTGCCAGACCCTGACGGTCCAGTCATTATGATTATCTCACCTGGATGGAGGTCGAGATCGTTATCAAACAAAACCTGCTTTCTGTTATCACCATGGCCATAGGCGTAGCTCGCGCCCCTTATTCTAACCGTCGGCTCTTTTGGTCCTTGTATATTCATCAGAACAACTCCGCTGGATCTGCTTTGATTACCTTCCTGACTGCCAATGCCCCGGATAACAGGCACATACCTATAGTCAGCAGAAGCATGAACAACACCCGTCCCACCGTCAACTTCATGACAATTCCGGTGATAGCGGTCAACACACCGTAAACCCCCAGTGTCAATACTACAGCTGGAACAAACCCGAGCAATCCTAGTATCACCGCCTGCTGAAGAACAAGGGTGGTTAAATCTGCGTCATGGTAGCCAAGTGCCTTCATTGTTGCAAGCTGTCTCATCTGATCCACGATATCTGTATAAAGAATCTGATAGCATATAATCACGCCGATTATGAATCCGACGATAACACCCATGGCGAACACATAACCTGCCGGCGTGGATTTACGCCAAGCCACTTTTTCCCGTTCTATTATCTCCTGCTTTGTCATAACCTCTACATCACCGGGGAGAAAAGCCTGCAATTTCTTCTTAACCGCAGCAGCCCTGACCCATGGCTTTAGCTGTATCAGTCCTATTTCGGCCTTGTCCGGTGTGCGATTAGGGAAGACGCGAAAGAAAGTCTCATCGCTGGTAACCATGTTGCCATCGTAATAATAATCCGAGGTCATACTGAAAAAACCGGCAATCCCGATATCACGGCCGGCCAGCTCCGTTCTATCGCCTATCTTCAGCTTACCGAAATACCGGCGGGACTGCACATCGAACAGGACATTCTCAGGACAGCGCAGCAATTCTTTCCGTCCAAGTATTTCCTTGTGCAGAAACACCGGCTGATCAAGATCGAACCCGATAACACGTATGGCGTTATCCATGCCTGTCACTGGATGCTTGATATATGAGATACCCGCTTCGATATACACAGGACATACCTGTTTGACGCCGTCGAAGGCGGCTACCTGTTCAAGCCGTTCCCGCTTGAAAGATTCCTGTGTAATGAGGTTATGCATGGCACTGCTCACCATCACGAGATCCGCGCGCAAATTGTTCACTAAAGCTGTCTGGCTATCGTACAGGCCGTTAAGGAAACCCATTTCCATGAACATGATTAGGATGGCAAAGGTGACAGCAGCCACAGAAATAACAGCAGCCCTTTTTTTATGCACTATATTCCGCCAGGCGAGCGGAGTCTTTCCCGGATTCCACACCCACAATACCAACATTATTTTTGTTATTAATCGGCGTAACATTACTGCTGTTTCCTTTTACCCGAACAACTCCGCTGGATCGGCCGCCTGCAGTTTGCGGACCGCAAAACCGGTAGCTACAAGACACATACATGCAGTCAACCCTGCAACGATGCCGGTCCTGCCCCACTCCATGAATACCGGCAAAAGCGCCTGAGTCCTGAGCAGGTAATACAACACGGCAGAGATCAGGCACGCCGGCGAAAAACCCAGCACGGCAAAAATTATTGCCTGCCGCACGACCACTCCATAAATGAATCCATCACCATAGCCTAGCGCCTTCAATGTCGCATACTCCTTGATCCTATTCTGGACCTCGCTGACCAGGACCTGATAGAGAATAACCGCTCCGACCAGAAAGGCGATCAGGACACCAGAGGTAAACATTATCCCGATCGGCTTCTCAGTAAGCCAGAAATTCTCCTCATAGCGCGCAATATCTTCACGCGACATTGCCTGCGCCGTCTTCCCCAGCAAGTTATTCATCCTGCCAATTACATCAGCGGCCGCCGTGCCGGGCCTAAGCTTGACAAGCCCGAAGCTAATTTCTCTCATGTTCGCCGCGGGGAACAGCCGTTTAAATGTATTGTCACCAGTCACAACAGCCCCGCCGGCAACAAAACCGGCGCCCATTGAGTATTGCCCGACAATGTCCAGCCTGTGTCCGCCAATCTCGGAAGTTTTCCCTATATCGATCGGGCCGTACTCAGGCCTGGTTACCCGGTCAATAAGAACACTGTCATCCACAGTCAAATCCGCAAGCTGGTTATTGATTTCATCATCGCGAAAAGGTTTTTGCGCAGGATCAACCCCCAGAACGAGCATACCCCAGCCCCTGCGGGTATCTATGTTGCGCCACTCGCCCCAGCCCAGCCAAACAGGCGTTATTTTCTCCACTCCCTGCATGGCGCGCATTTGTTCCAACCGGTCTAACGGAAACTCCCGCGGTCGCGACAGAAACATATATTGCGGGGAGGTGATCAGCAGATCAAACTCCAAGCCGTCATAGACGAGCATGGCGGAGTTCCTGGCCGCAGAATGGAAACCAAGCTGCATGAATATTAAAAGAATGGCAAATGATATCCCGGCAAGCGCCACAAGGGAGCGCACTTTTCCATGGACTATGTTTCGCCAGGCCAGCGGCGTTCGCATCAGTAACCTCTTGATTATTTCACCGCAGGAACCGGAGCCGATGCAGTATCAATGCGCACATAGACCTTTAGATGAGACAGCGCTGCCACCGCCTCATTCTCCTCAACCTTGACCCGAACTTCGATTACACGGGTGTCTACATCGGCACGGGGATCGAGATCCTGCACTGTTTTTCTAAATACCATCTGCCCGATCTCATCCACCACACCATGCAATTCCTTTTCCAAGGCAGGGCTGGTGATTGCAGCGCGCTGGCCGAGCTTGACCATCTTTATATCGGTTTCATGGATCTCTGCGACAACATACATATGATCTGTATCACCCATCTGCAGGATAGGCGACTGACCTGTCGCCTCACCAGGATAAGTAAAGACGCGCAGGATACTGCCTGACATCGGAGCACGGATTACAGAAAGCTCAAGCCTGGCTTCAGCAGCAGCCAGCTGGGCCTCGCATGCCTTATGCTCAGCCTGCGACTTGCTCAGATTCAGTTCACAGCTCTTCAACAGCAGCGACTGATTATCATAGTTCTGATCCGGCACTACTTTATCAGCATGCAGTGATTTTATACGGTTATAATTATTTTTCTCATTTTCAAACTGTGCCTCACAAAGCTTTACCGCTGCTTCAGCCTGGGAAAGTACCGCCCGGGCATGATCACGCTCAGCGATACGCAGTGTATGACTCTCCAGATACGCCAGGACATTGGAGACCGCCACCTTATCCATCTCCTTGACCTCAAGCTTTGCAACCCTGTCACCAGGCGGCACACCTATATCTATCACAGCCCGGCCCGGCAGAACCCTGCCAAGTGCTGTAACCGCAGTGCGCCCATCCTTATTAAATGTCTTGGGCTTACCCTGCTCCCCCGCACTGCAGCCGGAAGAAAACAAAAGCACCGTCATCATTGTACATGTGTAAATCTTCACTTGATTTGAGATAATCATCTTTACGCCCTCTCTATTGAAATGTTTTTGCAATGTACAATGAATTCGCGGCCTCTCTCAAGCCTTAATCTTCCCCGACAAAGCCATTACCCGCATTCGCGGACAGACCGTCATTCTCGATTTCGATCTGGCCGCCCTCTACGGTGTCACGGTTAAAAGACTTAATGAGAAGGTCAAACGTAACAGCAAAAGATTCCCAGAAGACTTCGTTTTTCAACTTACTCTTGCTGAAGCGCAACGTTCAAGGTCACAAATTGCGACCTTGAAGAGAGGCTAACGCCACGGATTACACTGGTTACTTTGCAAAATAGCCGCCATTTTTTGGCGCACCCTTGAAGACAATGCACTTCTCTTCCGATAGCGCTTTCAGATAACGCTGTGTCGTGCGAAGGCTAATGGCTAGCTGCTTCGATAACGCTGGAGCATTCATGCCCGGATGTGTCTTGAGAATATTCAGCAGGCTTGTCTTTACTGATTTTACACCGCCACTCGTTCCCATATTTACACCGCCAACTCGGGGGTTTACACCGCCACGTGAGTTGGTCGAAAATTGGTCTTCGCCGAATAGCCGCAACAGCTCTTTCTGTGTTTCAAGGACACGCCCGAGGATGAACTGGATAAATGGTGTGGTATCGGCGTGAGCCTTTTCCAGCGTCTGGATATAGTCATTGCGCAAAACGGGAGGTATAACCGTTATAGTGTATCCGGCGCGGAGCAGTGCAAGGTTCATGAGGAGACGCGACACGCGTCCATTGCCATCAACAAACGGATGGATAAAGACGAACCGCTGATGGACAAGCGCGGCAAACTCAACAGGATGTATCTTGTTCTCCTGCTGATTGAACCAGCTAATGAAAGCTTTCATCAGCGAAGGGATTTTCTCAGGCGCCGGAAGCGGATGCTTGCTACCGCTGATAAAAACACGGACCGCGCGATAGACCCCCGCATGCGTCTTGTCGATCTTTGTATAAAACAACTCATGAAGCCTCAAGAGATCCGCTTCTGTCAAAGCCTTGGATTTTGCGAGGTCGCATATGTAATCATACGCCTTTGCATGACCGATGGCTTCATACACATCCTTCAGCGGCTTACCGCCAATCGTGATCCCATCTTCGATAACGACCTTGGTTTCGGATTCCGTGAGGCTATTGCCTTCCAGCGCATTGCTTGAATAGGTCAGTCCTATTTTGTAGTATGCCCGCAACGATTTGGCCGTCTCAGGAGGCAAAGGGCGATACGCATCGATCCTCGCTTTGTAACCCGCGCACTCTTGAAAATTGATTGTTGCCATTCCAGCTCATTCCTTCATTAGCCGACATCTGATTATCCAAGCAGGACGTTCAAGTTTACATAGTATCAGATCTCTGCATAAAATGCCCAGTCGAAAATCAGCCGCGATCTACGGTTCAGCAAAAAAAACGCAACGTTGCGGTTTTTTTGATCTGAAACCCAGCGTTCTGTATCGAGTCGCCGCATTGCCCGACCAGATCGCCGCCACGTTCACGCCCAATAGAGGTTGCGTAGCGGTATGTCGAGCGATAGCGAGAGAAACTATAAACGAAATATCAATTGTACCTTTATTCAGACTTGCCCCGTTTCGTTTCCCTCGTGCGATGGAGCATCAAGTTCGATTAGAGAGGCAGAGCAGACAACTTGATTCGGTCATAGGCCCCCATCTTCTTGTCTTCAGGATGCGGTTCTATTGCGATGATTGTAATCTCATTCTTGTCTGGGCCATATACCCAGAAAACACGTCCGGCAGCTGGGGTTCGATTTTCGAGATAAGATTGCCAGACTTTAATGCCATACCGCTTCGTAAGCTGTGTTATTTCGTGAGTCTGTAGTCTGTTATGGCGAGGATTAGTCTCTAGATAAGCCAATACTTTCACAAGCTTCTTAAAAGATTGCTGCTCGTCTTTGCTTAAAGCGTTATTCTCAAATCGACTGGATAAGTCCGTCCAGACCTCCATCATTTCAGGAACACCCATGCGAATCTTGAAAGTAGTCATGGTTATATTACCGGTACTTTTTGAGGTCGATTATCGAAGACACCTTCTGCTTTTTAAGATTAGAGACCGACTGATCCATCATCTTGAGAGATCTTTTTGAAATCATCTCTGGAGCAACAAGCACCCTTGGCTCTAGTAGCACATGGCCATCCGAGTAAACTTTAACGGCAAAAAACTGAGCAATAGTGCCTCTTATGGTCAAGCGCTTCTTCGTGTCCAAGTGAGCGACATACTGGTTCAACACTGCTGTCTGCATATTAATCACATCCTTTCGGGCCCCAACCTCTCCAGTGGGAATTCCCACTTTCAACATTAGCTCTGCTGGTTGATAAAAGCAATAAGAATTATTCACTTGTTTACCTCTGATGTTGAATCGTCGCCAGTCACCCTCTCCGCCTCTTCCCGTGGATGATATTTTCCTCGGTCATTTGCTTCCTTGATTGAGAAGCCGGGGTCACTTGACTTAGGACTATTCTAAAACAAACAAGCTGCAATTGACTCAGTCAAAAATACATTCCGCACGCTGTGTTAGCCCATCAACACAAACAGATATAGCCGGACATCATACTGCTCAACCCGCTCTGCCAGCGCAGTGATGAACCGCTGCCGATCCGCATCATCCACAAACAGCCGACTCTCTTCCAGCCGCCCATCACCGATCATCCTGCACGCAACATGATAGATCGCCCCAGGATACTCAACTCTTAGATGCCTTGCCATACCAACAAGCCAAACCATCCCAACGCCTTCGGTCAACCCTTATTGCTTATTTTAAGGGCTGACCCCTATCCGTGCCACCTATATGCATTCAGGAGTGACCCCGAAGGCCCCAAGAAGAATAGTGACATACAATGAGTGCAGAATCGCCACGAACACCGGTGGCTGGCCTATCACCTTGTGCTGAGTTAGGTGATTGACGTCCGAGAGAATGCGTGATGTGGCAAATTCAGGGCGATTTGACACAAAAACAATCCTTATCGCTTAACACTACTTTACTGTTGCTATTCTCCATTTTTGTGGTATAAGAAACACCATTATGTTGTTTAAGACTGATAGTGAGCTGGCTCTTGAGCTAGGGAAACGGGTGAGGGTCTACCGCATCCGGAAGAGTGTTTCGCAGAAAACGCTGGCAGAGAAGGCCGGTGTGCACGTCAACACGCTGAGAACTCTCGAGCGATGCGGTGAGGTGAAACTGAGTTCATTCATTTCGATCATGCGGGCACTCGGCGAGCGAGGTGTGCTGGAGCGGATTCTCGAAGGACCGCCGCCAAGGGATCTCTACACTGAAAGCCCTGCGGATTCGCCCTTGCCGCAGCGCGTGCGGGAGAAACGTCAATGAGAACCGAAGTACGCTTGTGGGGGCGAGAGGTCGGTATCCTTGCTGATGACACGGGTGTGTCCGGCATCGCCTTTCAATATGCGCCCTCGTGGATTGCCGACGGCTTTTCGATCTCACCGCTTCAGATTCCTCTTGTGGGCGGTGTACAACACAACGACGAGGGGCGTGCTTTTGCCGGACTCTTTGGTGTGTTTGCCGATAGTCTGCCGGACTCGTGGGGGCAAATGCTCATGGATGAGCGATTCCGCCGCGCTGGTCTGAACCCTGAAATGGTGGGCGTGCTTGAACGACTCTGCCATGTGGGAACGAGGGGATGGGGGGCACTCTCCTATCGCCCAGAACGCGAGAGTGCGGACGAGGGGCTTCTGGAAAAGATGGACATCGCCGAGGCGGAACGCTCAATGCGCGCGGCCGTGGAAGGGCACATGAAGGATGTCCTGCCCCAGGTCATCGAGTCGGGCGCATCAACCGGCGGGGCTCGCCCGAAGCAGCGCATTGCCATTCCTCCGGACGCCCCTGACACCGTCTGGTATGGGAAAGGTGTGCCACCACCAGGATACGAGCCCTGGTTGCTGAAGATAGAGACCGACCCGCACCGTCAGTACGGGCTGGTCGAGGAGGCCTACTACCGAATGGCTCGAACTGCAGGAATCAATGTTCCCGACACAAGACTCGTAGGAGCTTCGTCCGAAGGTGTCCAACACTTCGCGATAAGGCGGTTCGACTGGCTGGGCGAAGGGCGGCTGCACTGTCATACGCTGTCGGGATTGCTGAACCGTGACTCGCATGCGGGCAGCACGGATTACGATACGTTCCTTAGGACAATCCTTCAAGTCACGGGTTCCCAGCGGGACGTTCAGGAAGCGTTTCGGCGCATGATCTTCAATGTGTCATTCGGTGTTCGCGATGATCATGCCAAGAATCACGCGTTCACGATGAATACCTCAGGGACGTGGCGGCTCTCACCAGCCTATGACGTGACCTACTCGCGTCCCGGTCTCGGCAATGGGCTTCACCGTCAGATGGCGGTACAGGGAAAGCGTCGGGAGATCTCGCGTGACGACATCTCGGCAATGGCAGAGACATTTGGCATCGGGAATCGGTCGCTATGCCAAATCTTCGACACCATGCACAAGGCTGCGACGGGATGGCAGGCTATCAGTGAAGCATTGGGGATTACCACGCAGCGCCGGGACGAGATAGCCGACACATGGGAATTCCCCGGTCCCAATCTCACATGGTAGGTTCTATAGTGGATTCGCCACACCAACTAACTGCAGTGCAGTTCTATAGCGCGATGCAAACTATCTTCAGAAAACTCATAATACTCTGTTTCTATTTTCTCGGACTGCCCCCGATAGCCCCCGATCTTGCGCAGCGCCATCCTTTCTCTCTCGCAACTCCTGCTCCAATGCTTCAACATACTCTTCATCTCCAACCCCATGCCCACTACGATCAAGCAACTTTAGCAATCCGTCATCGTCTTTCACCAAGCAGTCCTGCACATAGGCCCGATATCGTGTGCATGCACGTCGTGGATTCTTATCAAGTGCATTTATAACATCATAACAAACAAACTCTTCACGCCGCCGCTCATAAATATACCCACCATAACTGCTCCACCGATAGGCATTCAAACGCCGGCGGATTTCCGCTTTACCCAAATCATGAAATGCCGTTATCTTTACCGGATTCAAATGGATGTAACGGGTCAATGTCATGAGATATTCGTCGTTCTGCACCAACTTAGCCTTGTAGCGCCCCTCTAATCGATGCCCCGGCGAAATGATGAAATCAGCGTCCATCCCGGGCATCGATGCCGGGCGGCCGGGCGGTTACTTTCCTGAAATTGGCACATCGCAAAATCCTCGGCATAATATTGACCTTGCATGAGGCAGGGCGCTCACGCCGTCGAGCGCCGTGGCGGCCAGCGGCGTGGCCGCCCTACCAGGATGGTCATGTATAGGCCATTCGGCCCATTCGGAATTTTTAAACTTTAGAGACAAAGAGCTTGTTTTACATGAGAAACATAGGATAAGCTGTAATCATGATGTCACATCAAACAATTGATAATCGGGGACTTGCTTATGCAACGGCGATAGTTGAGCATATTGAAGCCGACCCTACTCTACATGCTGTGGAGCAGGCCCAAGAACGATGCCAGAGATGGATGAAGCAAGTACCATCTCCCGATTTGCTTGTTTGGAGTACTTTACTTTCCCGTCCTTGGCAGGAAATCAAAAAAAGTTTGTTAGACATTTCCGAACAAGGGAATCGCTTGCGTCAAAACAATCCGTTCTGCGGTGTGTTGTCTCCCCAAGAACGCTGGACTATCCATCGCGCATTTCGTAGCCATGAAACGTAGCCATCTGGAACATATTCTTCGTGCTTCTGGAGCAATTACCGATGAAAAAGAAATCGTCATCTTCGGCAGTCAAGCCATTTTAGGTCAATACGCCAATCCACCAGACGAACTTTGTCGCTCCATTGAAGCCGATGCTTTCCCGCTACGCGCCCCAGAAAAAGCCGACTTAATTGATGGCACGATTGGAGAGCTATCTCCTTTCCATGAAACGCATGGATACTACGCACATGGCATTACCGATGACGCCGTGGTATTGGCAAGGGGGTGGCAACAACGTCTTGTTCGACTTGAAACACCAATGACACACGGTGTAATCGGGCTCTGTCTTGCTCCTGTTGATATTGCCATCAGCAAACTCGCTGCTGCTCGCGAAAAGGACCTTTCTTTCGTAAAGGTCATGTATGAAAACAGCCTGTTTGATATAACCGAATTATGTACGCTCATTCAAACATTGCCTGAACAAACGCGAACACACATTGAAGCACTTCTGCTTGGCATTGCCCACCGCTAACGATTAAAGGAATTTCTGGGGGTATACCGGAATTTAACATACCAGAAAATAATTTGGCACATTGGGGGCAAAGTTGTCACGTTTCCCCTATTATCGCCCGAACAGAGTCGGGCTTATAGGGGTCAGCCCTTAAAATAAGCATTAGCTCCGACCTTCCGCGATTCGCGCAAACCGGACAAATGACCTTCAACTGCCGCCACCTCGCGACTAAGTCGTTTATCTTCAGCCAACACTGCGCCAGCATTACGCATCTGCACGCTGACGGCAGCCCCAGTCCCCAGCCCAAGCAATTCCGCCGCTGTTCTCTGTGTCACCCCGCTATACTTGATCAATAGCCGGGCAGCAATTCCGCGTAATACAGAATTCCTTCGTCGCTTCCTGAATGACTCGACATCTGTTTCGAGCACTTCCGCTAATGCCTTTAACACTTGTTCGGCGTCCATCGGTTCGGTAACACGCCGGAAGGAAACATCTTCTTTTACGCCATGCTTATCGACTAGCTTTTGATAAAGGTCGTCCACCCATTCACGGAAAGCATCCCCGCCTATGCTCCGTGGCGAAGCCTTCAATGCCTGATTAAACTCTTCATCTTCTTCTGCCAATCCCGTCTCAACAAAGGCCCGGTAGCGTTTCGGCCGTGCGCCGGCTTTCCCGCCCATCTCTGCCAGCATTGGCCCATAATCTATGAAATCCAATGTCTTACCCTCTCTTATATAACCTCTGTAACTGCTCCACTCATATTGACGAAGAATCCGGATTTTCTCTTTGATTGGCTTGTTCTTAACCTCACCAACATAAACAGGGTTCAGATGCACATATCGCGTTAGTGCCAGAAGATAGGTGTCGCCATCGACCAATTTGGCTTTATACCGGCCATCCAGCAAATGGCCATGGCGACGATGCCGAAGATTATAATACACCGTATACGCCGTCGTAAGCGCCTGCATGAATTTCGAGCAATTCCCTTCCGGCGTCTCGAAGACCAGATGGAAATGATTCGTCATCAGAACAAACAGATACAATCTGATATTGTACCGCGAAACCCGCTCTGACAGCGCATTGATGAACTGCTGCCGATCCGCATCATCCACAAACAGCCGACTCTCTTCCAGCCGCCCATCACCAATCATCCTGCAAGCAACATGATAAATCGCTCCTGGGTACTCAACTCTTAAATGCCTTGCCATACCAACAAGCTAAACCATCCCAACGCCTTCAGTCAATCCT